>DJPV01000012.1:0-17509 GCA_002437435.1 Lachnospiraceae bacterium UBA6403
ATGAAATTCTGAAGGTACATGAATAAAAAAGTATTGACATCAACCTGAATCTGTGTTAGGCTTGATGAGTACGCCGTGGTATACCAGGTGTTATTCCTCGATAGCTCAATGGTAGAGCACTCGGCTGTTAACCGAGGGGTTGTAGGTTCGAGCCCTACTCGGGGAGCTAATCTTATAAGGCCCCATGGTCAAGCGGTTAAGACATCGCCCTTTCACGGCGGTAACACGAGTTCGAATCTCGTTGGGGTCATTTAATTAAATATGCCGATGTGGCTCAATTGGCAGAGCAGCTGATTTGTAATCAGCAGGTTATCGGTTCGAGTCCGATCATCGGCTTTTTGCTGAAAAGCAATAAATGGGTGGATTCCCGAGTGGCCAAAGGGGACAGACTGTAAATCTGCTGCGTAATGCTTCGATGGTTCGAATCCATCTCCGCCCATTTCTTTTTTTATTTATATCGCGGGGTGGAGCAGTCTGGAAGCTCGTCGGGCTCATAACCCGAAGGTCATAGGTTCAAATCCTGTCCCCGCTACTATTACGTAATATGCCCAGATAGCTCAGTTGGTAGAGCAGAGGACTGAAAATCCTCGTGTCGCTGGTTCGATTCCAGCTTTGGGCACGACTTTGAAAAGCTGAAATCGTTAAGGTTTCAGCTTTTTGTTTTATCTGTAAAAAGAAAGACTGAAAGAAAAGCAGTTTCAGGTGCTGATAAACAAGGAGTGTGCAGTATGGAGTTTAATGTTGGTCAGGTAATTAAAATGAAGAAGCCGCATCCATGTGGCGCAAATGAATGGGAGATCCTTCGTGTTGGTATGGATTTTCGTTTGAAATGTAAAGGGTGCGATCATCAGGTGATGATACCGAGAAAATTGGTTGAAAAAAATTTCAAAGGCTTTATAGAATAGCAAAAAAGTATTGAAATAATAGAAAAAATCCTTGCAACACGGGGATCTTTATGATATTATTCTGTTCTGTGATGTGTTAATAATCATATATTTCCTTGCTCATATATCATATATGGGCCAGAGACCATAAGGAGGTGCAATTACATGAACAAGTATGAGTTAACTTTAGTAGTTAATGCAAAGATTGATGAGGATGCTAGAACAGCAGCAGTTGAGAAAGTAAAGGCTTACATCGAGAAAGCTAATGCAACTATCACTAATGTTGAAGACTGCGGACTTAAGAAGCTTGCTTATGAGATCCAGAAGATGGGCGAAGCTTGCTATTACTTCATTCAGTTCGATGCAGAAGCTGATGTACCAGCACAGCTTGAAGCTAATGTTCGTATCATGGAGCCTGTTCTCAGATATCTTTGCGTTCGTTTAGACGCTGAGTAATAGGAGGAATTCCGCATGAATAAAGTAATTTTAATGGGTCGTTTAACAAGAGATCCAGAGATCAGATATTCTCAGGGGAATGATCAGATGGCAATTGCCAGATACACTCTCGCTGTAGATAGACGTTTTAACAGAAATGGTGATCAGACCGCAGATTTTATTAACTGTGTTGCTTTTGGCCGTTCAGCAGAATTTGCTGAAAAGTATCTGAAACAGGGTACCAAGATCGTGGCTACTGGAAGAATCCAGACAGGCAGTTATACCAATAAAGATGGAAACAAAGTATATACAACAGATGTTGTTATCGAAGATCAGGAATTTGCTGAGAGCAAAGGAAGTTCTTCATCAGATGGCGGAAGTTATCAGCCAGCTGGCAGACCTTCGCCTGCAAATGCAAGTGCAGAAGGTTTTATGAGTATTCCGGAAGGTATAGAGGATGATTTACCATTCAAGTAAAGAAGGAGGTAAATACAATGGCTTATACAAAGACAGATAGAGCAGACGCTCCAATGAAGAGAAGAAATATTCGTAGAAGAAAGAAAGTATGTGTATTCTGTGCAGATAAGACTGCTGTTATCGATTATAAAGATGCAAACAAGTTAAAGAGATACATCTCTGAAAGAGGTAAGATCCTTCCTAGAAGAATTACCGGTAACTGTGCTAAGCACCAGAGAGCTTTAACTGTAGCAGTTAAGAGAGCAAGACAGATTGCAATTTTACCATACGTAGTAGATTAATCTATATTCATTGGTTACACTGTAAGGTGTATACAATCTGAAAAAATGAAGGATGGTTGTGAAGTGATTCGCAACCATCCTTTTTGTATTAAATGAGTCAGGTGAGATTTATAATCTGTATTTAGCTCATTTAACGCTATATTGACGTCTCGAATCATCTGGGATAAAATTCTGATTAAAGATATAGCAGACGGCATGTCAATATAGTCAGATAACAGTGATGAGCAGTTAGCAGCAGACGAAAGCGAAAACAAAAATAGAACGTAAAATGTAAGGAGTCCTCTATGACAGAGAAGATTGTACAGGTAGATCATATTACAAAAAAATATAAGAACCGGATGGTACTGGATGATGTATCGTTTTCAATTCAGACCGGGGATATTATTGGTCTGGTAGGTGGCAATGGAGCAGGAAAAACGACGCTGATGCGGGCAGTTGCGGGGAGTATTCCGATCAATGCAGGGGAGATCCGGTTTGAAGGAGAACGCAGAACACAGGATGTAGGGACTTTGATTGAAAATCCCAATATATATACAGATATGTCAGGAATTGAGAATCTTCGATATTTTGGTAGATTGTTTGGGGTAGAGGATGAAAATGCATATGAAAATATATTGCAGCAGATGGGGCTTGCAGATGTCAGCAAGAAGCTGGTTGGCAGATATTCGCTTGGCATGAAGCAGAGACTTGGCATAGCGGTTGCGATGCTTGGTGATCCGCGCCTTTTGATCCTGGACGAGCCATTAAATGGCTTGGATGTACAGGGAATGCAGAACCTGGAAACATGTCTGATGATAATGCATGAGAAACGATCCATGGGAATATTGATCAGTAGTCATGTGATCGGTGAATTGGTAAAGATCTGTAACCGATATCTAATTATGGATCATGGAAGGATCTGCATGGAATATACAAAAGAAGAGCTGTTACAGCAAGCCCGCAGTGAGGATGCAATTGAAAACTATATTATTGATCAATTTCAAAAATCAGTATAAACATATGGTATCAGTGTAGAAATAGAATATCAAAAAAATAAAACAAATATAGCAGATTGGAATATAGATCAGAAAATAAACAGGATTAGAATAATACATCAGAGAAATAAATGGGATTAATAGATTAGAACGGCAAGTTACACAGAATAACAAGGAAGAAGGAAGGACAGGAAATAAATGATGAATCAGATCATCCGGGCAGAGAATTACAGGATAAGAAAGAATAAGACATTTCGTATCGCATGCGTTGTGATTGTTGGAATGGTATTGGTTGGATTTGCATTGTTTTATGCTGCGACGCATATTATATCTGGAGAGCTGATGGAAGCGGCAGGCGGATACGATACAGACATTGATGCTTTTACAGACATAAATCTGTTTGACTGTGCAGGGATAGCTGTTTCATTGATGCAGGTTCTTTCTATTTTATATGCGATTGTGATCACGATCATGATCGGGGCAGAGAAGCGGAATGGCATTTATTCGCTGATGCTGGAACGTGGGTATCGGGCACACCAGATATATATGGGAAAATTATACGAGACGACAGTGATAGCGGCTATCAGTTATCTCCTATATGTAGTAGTATCGTTGATTGCCGGAGCGTTATTCTGGCATGGCACGATCGAACGCGAGGATGTGACAGGATTTATCCGTGTGTTCCTTCTGATGCTTATTATGTATGTAGTTTCTTCCTATATCTATATGGCAGTTGCGATGAATGTGAAAAATGCAGGAATGGCAGCTGCAATAAATCTTATTATTGTACTTTTATTCTCAACAGTGATAACCGGATTGGATCAGATCTTTGCTGATGGAGAAGCAGTTCTTCGTAAATACTGGCTTTTATCCGCGATCGAGCAGTTCGCCTATATTGATCATACGGCTACAACCATGCAGGAAACAATAATAGGATTGATAGAAGCGGTCATTTACGGTGGCCTTGCGGTATTTATAGGAAATACTGTATTTATAAAGAAAAAAAGATAAAATAAGCAGAAAAACAGAATATGAATGCTGATGGCTGCGTGATGTCATTTGGCTGATAAGCCATATGATAAAGTGTGGTTTTCGTTGACAAAACAAAGGGATGCGTTTATGATTATTAAGAACTTTAATGTGGATGGATTCTGTCCACATTAAAGAATGCAACAGTGGAATACTTTTATATAGCCAGGCGCTGCATTATATCAACATTAAGTAATGAAAAGGAGTATATTATGGGTAAGTACACGAAAGCAGACATCTTAAGGATGGTAAAAGAAGATGATGTAGAGTTTGTCAGACTTCAGTTTACAGATATTTTTGGAGACCTTAAGAACGTTGCTATAACTTCAAGTCAGATCGAAAAAGCACTGGATAATAAGATCATGTTTGATGGTTCTTCAATTGAAGGATTTGCAAGAATCGAGGAATCTGATATGTATCTCTATCCGGATTATGATACATATGAGACTTTCCCTTGGAGACCACAGCAGGGTAAGGTTGCCAGACTGATCTGTGATGTTTATAAGCCGGATGGCACTCCGTTTGAAGGTGATCCAAGATATGTTCTGAAGCAGGCATTGAAGGAAGCTGCTGATATGGGTTACATGATGAATGTAGGTCCTGAATGTGAGTTCTTTCTGTTCCAGACAGATGAGAATGGGTTACCAACAACAAATACTTACGAGCGCGCAAGCTATTTTGATCTTGGGCCGCTTGATTTCGGTGAGAATGCCAGAAGAGATATGGTATTGACACTGGAACAGATGGGCTTTGAGATTGAGGCTTCCCACCATGAAGTTGCTCCTGCGCAGCATGAGATAGATTTCAAGTATGGAGAGGCATTGAAGACTGCCGACAGCATCGAGACATTTAAGCTCGTTGTTAAGACAATTGCCAAGAAGCATGGATTGTGTGCTACATTTATGCCAAAGCCAAAGTATGGCGTATGCGGTTCCGGTATGCATATGAATATGTCCTTATCAAAGGATGGCAAGAATATATTTGCAGATGACAGCGATAAGCTTGGCTTAAGCAAGGAAGCCTATTATTTCATCGCAGGTATTATGGAACATATGAGAGAGATGACAGCGATCACAAACCCATTAGTAAACTCATATAAGAGACTGGTTCCTGGTTACGAAGCACCAATCTATATTGCATGGTCAGCAAAGAACAGAAGTCCGTTGATCCGTATTCCAAGTGCAAGAGGAGCAGGAACAAGGGTAGAGCTTCGTTGTCCGGATCCAACAGCAAATCCATATCTGGCAATGGCTGTATGTTTAAGAGCCGGATTAGACGGAATCAAGAGACAGCTTCCACTTGTACCAAGTGTTGACAGCAATATCTTTGAATTAACAAGAGAAGAAAAGAAAGCCAGACACATCGAGAGCCTTCCTGCAAATTTAAGAGAAGCTGTTTTATGTATGAGAGACAGTGATTTCATGAAGGAAGCACTTGGTGAGCATATCTTTACACGTTACACATCAGCAAAGTTAGAGGAGTGGAACGAATATACAAGACAGGTTACTGATTGGGAGATCAGCAATTATCTTTATAAAGTCTGATCAAATGCCAGGATATCTAAATTAAAATTAAAGTAGTATCAAAGAGGTAATACAGACACCCATTTTATGGGTGCCTGTGTTGCTATATTACAGAATTAATCTGTTCTATGAAAATACAAAAGACTGAAAATTGGTCGGGTGAGAGGTTGTTGTTTTGGTAAATGTAATTGTACTATTTGCAAAGATAGAAGAGGCAAAAAGCATAAAAAATCTTTTGGTTCGACATGGTATCAATGTAACCCAGGTATGTACGACCGGAGCACAGGCTGCACAGGCAGCTGATGCATGTGATGATGGGCTTATTATATGTGGATATCAGTATCCGGATATGTTGTTTTCGGAACTGGCTGCAAATATACCGGATTATTTTGATATGCTTGTAATCGCATCTCGTGTGCATTATGAGGCATGTAGAGAGAGTGGAATCGCATGCCTGTCGATGCCGCTTCGTACGCAGGATTTTATCAATACGGTTTCTCTGACAGTTGAAAATATTCTGTGGGAACGTAAGAAACGCAAGACAAAACCAAAGGAACGTACAGAAGAAGAAAAAAAAGTAATTAAGGCTGCAAAGCTGAAATTGATGAACGATAATGGGTTTGATGAGCAGGGCGCTCATCGGTATCTGCAGAAAAAGAGCATGGATAATGGTATCAATATTGTTGAGATGTCGTATATGATACTGGATAATACAGCACTGTTTTAAGGAGGCACGAATATGAAGTTTACGAAGATGGAAGGTCTTGGAAACGATTATGTGTACATAAATTGTTTTTCAGAGAAAGTAGAAGATCCTGAGAAACTTGCGATCGCAATAAGCGACCGTCATTTTGGTGTTGGAAGTGATGGCGTGATCCTGATCAAACCATCTGATAAAGCGGATTTTACAATGGATATGTACAATGCGGACGGTTCCAGATCCGAGATGTGTGGGAACGGTATCCGTTGTGTAGGAAAGTATGTATATGACTATGGACTTACAGATAAAACTTCAATATCTGTAGAGACACTTGCCGGAATCAAATATCTGGATTTTGTTATAAAAGACGGCAAGGTTGATATGGTAACGGTTGATATGGGTGCTCCGATCCTTAAGGCAGATCAGGTGCCTGTGCATTCAGATAAAGACCAGGTGATTGATGAGAAGATTACAGTGGCAGGTGTGGATTATCGCATGACCTGTGTGTCTATGGGCAATCCACATGCAGTTATGTTCGTTGATGACACAGAACACTTCCCATTAGAAGAAGTTGGTCCGTCATTCGAGCATCATGAAGTATTTCCGAACCGTGTAAATGCAGAATTTGTCCAGGTGCTTGATCGTCATACCGTAAAGATGCGTGTATGGGAGAGAGGAACCGGAGAAACACTGGCATGCGGAACAGGAGCATGTGCAACTGCCGTTGCATGTGTATTAAATGGAAAGACAGATGATGAGGTAACCGTGAAATTATTAGGCGGCGATCTGATCATCCGCTTTGATAGAGAGAACAATAAAGTATACATGACAGGTCCTGCCAAGGTAGTGTTTGACGGCGAGACTGACAGATTTTAGGAGGAAATGACATGTTTAAGGCAAATGAGAATTATCTGAAGCTTCCGGGAAGTTATTTATTTTCAACAGTAGCAAAGAAACAGAGAGAGTACAGTGTGGCACATCCTGATAAGAAGATCATCCGTCTGAGCATCGGAGATGTAACACAGCCACTTGCTCCGGCTATTATTGAGAGATTGCATTCTGCTGTAGATGAGATGGCAGCAGCAGAGACATTTAAGGGTTATGCGCCGGATCTTGGATATGAATTCTTAAGAAATACCATCGTAAAGAATGACTATATTGATCGTGGAGTTGATATCTCTGCCGATGAAATCTTTGTGAGTGATGGAGCAAAGAGTGATTCTGCCAATATTCAGGAGATATTTGCGCCGGAAAGCAAGATCGCTGTATGTGATCCTGTTTATCCTGTTTATGTAGATTCCAATGTAATGGCAGGCAGAACCGGAACTTATGATAAAAAGACAGGACTTTGGAGCGATGTTATCTATATGCCTTGTCTGGAGGAGAATGGATTTGCACCGGAATTCCCGAATGAGAAGCCGGACATTATCTATCTGTGTTTCCCAAATAATCCGACAGGAGCAACCATCAACAAAGCACAGCTTCAGGAATGGGTTGATTATGCAAATAAGATCGGAGCAGTGATCATTTATGATGCAGCATACGAAGCATATATCAGTGAAGACGATATACCACATTCTATCTATGAGTGTGAAGGTGCAAGAACCTGTGCGATCGAGATCCGCAGCTTTTCTAAGAATGCAGGATTTACAGGAACCCGTCTTGGATTTACAGTTGTACCAAAGGATCTGAAGGATGTAAACGGTGTTGCACTTCACGGTTTATGGGCAAGAAGACATGGAACCAAGTTCAATGGTGCGCCATACATTGTTCAGGCAGCAGGTGAAGCTGTATATTCAGAAGAAGGTAAGGCACAGACAAAAGCACAGATCGCGTATTATATGAACAATGCAAAGGTAATCTATGACGGTTTGAAGGCAGCAGGTTATTCCGTATCCGGTGGTGTGAATGCACCATATATCTGGTTGAAGACACCGAATAATATGACTTCATGGGAGTTCTTTGATTATCTGCTTGCAAATGCAAATGTCGTGGGTACACCGGGTTCAGGATTTGGTCCAAGTGGTGAAGGATATTTCAGACTGACTGCATTTGGTACATATGAGAATACAGTGGAAGCAATCGAAAGAATTAAGGCTTTATAATAGCGGGGTACAATTTAACTATATAATTGTGGAGGTAGCAAGATGAAAGATAATGGACTGCTGGTGCAGTATTTTAATGCAAATACACCGGCTGATCAGACATTATGGGCGAAAGCAGCAAAGGATGCAGCGGTGTTGAAAAGACTCGGTGCAACCGCAGTATGGTTTCCACCTGCAACCAAAGGGGCAGCGGGAAAAGAGGATATGGGCTATGCGCCATATGACCTGTATGATCTGGGTGAATTTAATCAGAAGGGTTCGGTTGGAACCAGATACGGTACAAAGAAAGAATATCTGGCAGCAATCGAAGCAATGAAAGCACAGGGCATCAATGTGTATGCAGATATCGCAGTCAGACAGAAGTTAGGTGCAGATTCTGTAGAGAAGGTTACAGCAGCGGATTTTAATGCCAAGGATATTCCGCAGATGATCGGCAACAAAAAGGTTGTTGGATCACTGTCGAAGTTTACTTTCCCGGGCAGAAGAAGCAAGTATTCCAGGTTCAAATGGAACTGGAATCATTTTGCAGGGATCGACTGGAAGCAGGATGATTTTAAGAAACGTGTCTGCGCACTGTCCGGTATGACCGAGGAGGAAGCAGAGAAAAAATATAAATTCAGCAAATATGATTACATCATAGGATGTGAACTGGATCTGTACAATCAGGAAGTATATGATGAATTGATGACATGGGCAAAGTGGTATGAGGATGTGACCGGAGTAGATGGTTTTCGTTTCCAGGAAGCAGGGAAGATTCCAGGCTGGTTCATCAGAGACTTTGCAGAAGCCGCTTCAAATGCCGGAGAAGAAGCAAAAGAGATCTTTACGGTAGGAGACTTCTGGCACTGGAGATGTGACTATATCAATGATTATATTGTATCTGCTGACGATCAGCCGTCTATGTTTGATGTACCACTGCATTTCAGTTTCCATGATGCATCAATTGCAGAAGGAGAATATGACCTGAGCCGGTTATTGGATGGTTCCATGATGATGAGCAATCCGGCAAAGGCAGTTACATTTGTAGAAAATCATGAATCACAGCCGGGTGGTGTGCTGGAATCTGCCATAGCAGAGTGGTTTAAGCCACTGGCATATGCGATCGTCTTATTAAGAGAGCAGGGATATCCATGTATGTTCATGGGAGATTATGAGGGTATTCCTGCGGTTAAGATCAAGTCCAGAAAGACGATCATGAACAAGCTGTTAAAGCTCCGTAAGAAATATGCATACGGAACACAGCATGACTACTTCGATCATCCGGATGTTGTCGGCTTCACCAGAGAAGGAGATGCAGAGCACGAGAATTCCGGTCTGGCAGTTATCATGTCGGATGGAACCGGCGGAACAAAGCGTATGTATGTCGGCAGACAGTTCGCAGGCTGTCATTTCGCAGATGTAATGGGAAACGCAAAGTATGATATCCGTATCGATGAAGAGGGCTGTGGCGAATTCTATGTAAACCGTCAGGGACTTGCAGTCTGGATCAAAAAAGATTGCAAATTATAAGAAATTGAGTTATCATATTAATACTTTAGATTGTAAAAGTGCAAGAAAGTCTGAGAGTAATTTAGATTTTACAGCATAAAAGTAGCAAAGGAGTATGAGTTATGGGAAAGACAGTACATACAGAAGCAGTCCGTGATCTGTTTAAAGCAATACTGACATTGGAGACAGAGGAGGAATGTTTTAATTTCTTTGAAGATGTTTGTACGGTAAATGAATTGTTGTCCATAGCCCAGAGATTTGCAGTTGCAAAGATGTTAAAGGAAGATAATACTTATCTGGAAGTAGCAGAGAAGACTGGCGCATCGACAGCAACGATCAGCAGAGTAAACAGATCTCTTAATTATGGTAAAGATGGTTATGAACTTGTATTCAGCAGAATGAATCTGGATAAAGAGAAGAAAGATTCAGAATAACAACATATAAAACAGGAAATTCTCCGGAAACAGATCAAGATGATTCATTCCGGAGGATTTTTTTGTCTTTTGTCCCCAATCAGATATATGCGGTTTATAGAAATTATAGCGAGTCATTTGCACAGTACTCCTGTTGGCTGTAGAGGCTGCATAGACATAAAATTGGCCGGGCAAGCATCCGCCTGCCCGATCATGTGGGAAGAAAATCCCATATATTTGGGTATTAGGAAGCAAAACAGGGAGATTAAAGAGTATTTACAAAGCGCATGAACGCTTCTCTGCCTTCTGTGGTATTCTTATATACACCGGAGCATTCCAGAACCTTTGAGAATACCTTGCCGATCTCATTCTGGATGATTCCATGAATATTTTCCGGAGTAATGTTATAATTTCCGATCCATTCATCAACCCAGTCTGCATGTTTTTCGATAGATTCATTTGCACGGATGTCCTTGTGGTTTAAGATCGCATCCTCAAGTTCTGCCATTTCACCTTTAAGTCTTGCAGGAAGAACAGCCAGACCCATAACCTCGATCAGCCCGATGTTTTCCTTTTTGATATGATGATACTGGCTATGTGGATGGTAGAGTCCCATTGGACATTCTTTCGTTGTAATGTTGTTACGAAGTACCAGATCCAGTTCGAACAGGTTTCCATGCATTCTTGCGATCGGAGTAATCGTGTTATGTGGAGTATCATCTGTGTAAGCGTAGATGTAAGCAGCTTCGTCAGTGTAATTTCTCCATTCTGTCAGGATATGATCTGCGGCATCTGCGATATGTGCAGGATCAGAACCCTGAAGCCGGATAACAGACATTGGCCATTTTACAATACCGGCTGTCAGGTCTTCGTAACCCGGTAAAGTGAAGTTTGATTCATATGGTGCTTTTGCCATTGCAAATGTATAGCCGCCACCCTGGAAGTGGTCATGGCTTAAAATGGAACCACCAACAATTGGAAGATCTGCATTGGAGCCGGCTGTGTAGTGAGGGAACAGCCGGACAAAATCAAGCAGCTTTACAAATGCAGCGTGGTCGATCTTCATTGGTGTATGATTTGCATTAAAGATAATACAGTGCTCGTTGTAGTACACATAAGGGGAGTACTGTAAGTAATATGGCTGTTCATCTAAGGTGATAGGTATGATTCTGTGATTCTGTCTGGCAGGATGGGAGAAATGTCCGGCATAACCTTCATTTTCACGGCAGAGCAGACATGCTGGATAACCGGATTTCTTTGCTTTTCCTGCTTTTGCGATATCTCTTGGGTCTTTCTCCGGCTTGGACAGGTTGATCGTAATATCGATCGGACCATATTCCGTTTCCGTAACCCATTTTTCATCCTTTGCAATACGATCTTCGCGGATGTAGTTAGTAGCCTTACTGAAAGCATAGTAATAATCAGTTGCTTCCTTTGGGGATATGGCATATTTATCAGCAAATATTTTCCGTACAACGGATGGAGCAGGGGTGAGCATACCCATGATCTTTGTATCGAAAAGATCACGGTTTGTGATCGTATCATCTTCCATCAGATTGTGCTGGTATGCATAATCTAACATATCGCTTAAGATATCAACGAGCGGACGGGATGGAATCTCAGCCGGTTCGTTATATTCCTGAATATCAAATAACTCTAACAGCCGGTTTGTGACATATATTTCGTCTGCAGGATTCACAAGTCCTTTGTTTAAGCCATAAGTAACCAATTCTTTGATATATGTTTCTATCATAGTCATAACCTCCCATAAAATTTGTTATCTCTACTGCAATGGAATGAAGCTTTTGCAGATGTTTTTAGAGTACCTGCATACCACCGTATTTACGAATTTTAAGTACATGGCAGGAGCCTTCGCCAAAAACATGATCCATAGCCTGACGATAAGTCTCAACGGTATTGTTTTCTACAAATGCCTGAATGGTTCCGGCAAAACCGCCACCATGGACACGACTTACTCCGTGACTTCCAAGTGTGATATCGCTGACAGCCAGAGCAACAGATACATTCTGCCTCTGAATATCTTTATTGGTATATACATTCTGAAGATATTTGAAAGAAGAATCTCCGGATGCCTTAACGGCTGCAAGAAATGCCGGCATGTTACCTTTTGTCAGGGAAGCTGCCTGAATTTCTACGCGTTTTACTTCTTCGAAATAGTGAAGGGCACGAAGCAGGTAACGGTCGCCAAGTTTTGTTCGGATGTCAGCCATGTGGTCGATGATATCCTGTTCGCTTAATTCATTTAATACCGGTTTGCCGAGCATCTTGGCAACGGCACACATTTCGGCAGGAACTGCGGCATAGTCGGCAGTCAGATCAACATGAGATCCCTTTGTATCAGTGATACAGAGACTGTAACCGCTCTTTGTCATATCGAAGTCGATCTTTTCAACAATCGGATCAGCCGGGTTTGCAAAATCGATATGTACGAGATTTCCGACAGAAGAAGCCATTTGATCCATAAGACCGCAAGGCTTTCCAAAGTATGTGTTTTCTGCATACTGACCGATGATCGCGATTTCAATCGCAGATACAGAACCGTTGTTGTAAAGCCCCGAAAGAATGGTTCCAATAATCGTTTCAAATGCTGCGGAAGATGAAAGACCGGCACCGATCAATACATCACTGGTGATATAGGCTTTGAAACCGCCAACAGCGTGTCCGTGTTCCTTTAATCCGGCAGCAACGCCCTTGATCAGAGCAGTTGTTGTCTCTTTTTCGCTTTCTACGAGAGAAAGGTCGGAAGTATCGATCGTAATGAGATCATATCCGTCTGAGATTACCTGGATCTTATTATCGGATGCCTTTGCAACGATGGCGATCGCATCCAGATTGATGGATGCGGCAAGTACCTGACCATGCTGGTGATCCGTATGATTTCCACCTACTTCACTTCTGCCCGGAGCGGAAAATATAGATACCTCTGTATCACCAAAATCCTTGATGAACTCCTGAAGAGCAGTAACGTATCTGCCATTCTGATAAGCAAGCAAGTGCTCATCCACATAGATATCGGTTAATAATTCATTGTACTGTTCTGATTCAAATTCTTTTATTAATTCAGATGCAAGTTTCATATGTTTGTCCTCCTGATCATACATGATAATTGATATGCTTATATCTATACGGTGTGCGATTTTGTATTTACTTTGTACAGATGTGCCTGTTTTTTAAGTCCGATTATTCTTTGTAGAAACAGGATAACACATGTTTAGTAAAATGTCAATGGTGCTTTAGTAAAAATTTACTAAAATAACAATTGAAAAATAAAAAGAAATCTGTTACACTAAGTTAGTAAAAATATAGTAAATTTATACAATAAACATGGAGTAAAGAGGTATATTATGACGACAATCAAGGATATTGCGAGGCGGGCGAACGTATCACCGGCTACAGTTTCAAGAATTTTGAACGATGATCCGACACTAAATGTTTTACCGGAGACCAAGGAAAGAGTCCTTCGGACAGCAAAAGAGCTGCACTATACAAAGAAAAAGTCAGCCAGATTAAAGAAGTCATTCCAGCTTGGTCTTGTGCTTTGGTTTTCCGCAGAGGATGAGATGAAGGACAGCTATTATCTGTCAGCAAGAAAGGGGATCGAGGATTTCTGTATCAGCCAGTCGATTGAACTGGTTCGGGTATTCCGGAATGACAGCAACTATCTGGATATGCTGCGTGGATGTGATGGAATTATCTGTCTGGGTAAATTTGCGCAGGAGGAAGTAAAATCATTTATAGAGATATGCAGTAATATCGTATTTCTGGATATGAAGGTTGAGAACTACAACATTACATCCCTGACAATGGATTTCAAACAGGCAGTACGGGATGCGCTTGACTATCTGTACCATCTGGGACATCGTAAGATCGGTTTCATGGGTGGTAAAGAGTATGTGGGTGATCATGAACTTCTGGTGGATCCGAGACTGGAAGAATACATTGCATATATGAAAGAGAAGAACCTGCCATATGAGAAATACCTGTATGAAGGAAGCTTCAATACTTCATCCGGTTATGAGATGGGGAAAGTGATCGCGGCTTCTGAAGAACGCCCGACGGCGATCTTTGCAGCCAGTGATGCTCTTGCAGTAGGAGCATTAAAGGCTTTCAAGGAAGCGGATATGGAGGTACCGGAGGATATATCACTCGTTGGCTTTAATAATACAGAGCTTAGTGAGTACACAGTTCCTGCAATTACAACCGTAAATGCTCCGGCATATGATATGGGACAGCATGGTGCAAACCTGATCTATGCTGCATCAAACCTTAGCATCCGTACTCCGTTAAAGGCAGAGATTCCATGTAATCTGATCGTCAGGGAATCCTGCATGGAATACACAGAAAAATAAAATTTTAAAAAGTGGTTGACAAATTGCGCATGTATTGCTAGTTTAAATACAAGAGTTGCGCAAAACATTGCGCTACAGTAAGAGAGGGCAAGTGAATACAATGGATGATAAGGAATCGAAAGAGTCAGGCAGAATCACGATATCGGATGTGGCAGAGGCTCTGAATATATCAAAGACAACAGTTTCACGGGCAATATCAGGCAAAGGCCGGATTGGTGTAGAAACCAGAAAAAAGGTTTTAGATTACATAGAGACCCATAATTATAAACCGAACCCTCTTGCGAAAGGACTTGCGCAATCGAAAACCTATAATATCGGCTGGGTTATGCCGGGAGATTCAGAAGTGACCGATCTGCCGTTCTTCCAGCGTTGTATAATAGGAATCAGTGAAGCTGTAGCATATCAGGATTATGATATATTACTGATCATGGTCTATGAGGATGATATGTCACAATTACAGAGAGTAGTTGAAAATCATAAGATTGACGGATTGATCCTTGGACGGACACTGATTCGGGATGACAGAATTAAATATTTAAAGCAGACAGATCTTCCATTTGTTGCGATTGGAAGCACAGAAGAACCGGGAGTTGCACAGATCGATAACGATCATATTGCAGCCTGCCGGGAATTGACATCCATTCTCATTATGAAGGGAATGAAGAAATTCGCTTTGATCGGTGGAAACAGCAATCATGTAGTTAACCGGACAAGACGGGAAGGGTTTGAACAGGGCGTTGCCGGTGCCGGACTTATGATGGAAGATATGAAAGTGTATATGGACTGCGTTGACAGATTGTATGTCGAGGCAGCAGTAGAAGACAGTATGCGCCACATGGTTGACTGTATTGTCTGTATGGATGACGGTATCTGTAACTGGGTACTGGATAAGCTGAGAAAAGAAGGAATATCCGTTCCGGAACAGATTAAAGTTGTTTCTTTCTATAATAGTTCATTGCTTGAGAATAACCGTCCGACAATCACATCATTACAGTATGATCCGAAAGAACTTGGTAAAACAGCCGGAGAGACACTATTCCGGATGATCGAAGGTGAAGAAATTGCAGACCGGATCTTATTAGGATATGAAGTCACGCTGAAGAGATCTACACAATAGATCAGGCATATAGATTGTATGCAAACCGTTGAAACCCTGAGATTTTAACGTAAACATAAATACCTCCCCTCCTTTAAAGAGAGTCTTTTAGCCATGAGCAAAGCTCCACATGTTCAGCATTTATGCGGGTTTACGAGGCATGGAAACCTCTTTTATCACTATAAATTTATAGAAACAATCAACTCCCAATGGTATAATTAAGTTGTCAAAATCAATTCACCGAAAGGAGCTGATTGCCCATTTTTGTGGCTTTGATATTTCTCATCCACTTCCTTCTTATTGGACTTTTGACCGCTTCCTGAAAAATTTCAATAATGAAATTCTCTCTGAAATCATGAAAACTCAGGTGCTGCTTCTTTCCAAAGAAGGTATTGTAGACACTTCTTTTATTGGCTTAGATTCAACCCCTATCTCTGCAAATACTTCACAGAATAATCCAAAATCCTTTCTCTCAAATAAGTTTAAACCCGAAAATCAACCAAATGCCGATTCAGATTGTAGACTCGGCGTCCACACTGCATCCAATCAAACGAATGAGAAAAAATATGAATTCTATTGGGGCTATAAAAATCATGTTCTTGTGGACTGCATTTCAGGTCTTCCTATTTACGAAATGACCACAACCGCAGAAGTTCATGATTTTACTGTTGCTTTGGATATCCTTGCTGCTACCCATTCCTTTCAATCAATAACGGAGTGCATTTTTCTCGCCGACAAAGGTTACGATGTCAAAAACATCTACAATCAGGTTAAAGAACTTTACAATGGAGAATGTATCATTCCATTAAACAAACGTAATACTAAAAATCCGAAACTCCTTCCTCAAGGAAATCCCATTTGCGAAGCAGGTCTTGCCATGTGGAAGGATGGTAAGTTTTCCGATTGTGGTCGTACCCGCCAAAAATTTTGTTGTCCTCTAAAGTCAAGTAAAGATACCGTTTGCCCATATCAGTTTGCTGGCAGTTGCAGTTGCCGCAATCACTAGTCAATTCTGGTCAGTTTTATCGCAAACTGAAACAATAAAACGAATTGCATGATTTAAAAATTCTCATAGTCTTATGATTTCGTAAGTTTTGGACTTACGTTAGCTTTGCTATGTCATAAAATCGTAACCTCAAACTTTATGGAAGCTAACTGCCAAGTCCTACTTTTGAATCAATGTCTTTTGCTCATCTCTAAAGGATAATCTATTTATAAATCTATGCAATGAGACTGTTTGAATTATTTTTAAGAAGTTCCAACTTTCTCGCTTTGCAAACTGGAATTTATTGATTTATACATTCGATGATTGGCTCGATGTATTTTTTATCTGTCCAGTCACATTTATGATCCCCTGCCACCATCAATGCTTTTTCCCATATTTCGTAATCCGCCGGATCTTTCTTTGCAACTGCCTTTTGAAGTAACTTGCATAATGTTCTATCCTTAAAAGACATTGCATCCATATCCCACGCACCACGGCAATAGAAGAGAGGAATACCAGACAAGTTGTCCTTCAAATTGTGCTCCCTGATTTGGTAAAGCGCACTTTCATCATACGGAGATGCACCGCAGCAAAACACAATGATCTTCTTACCCGTTAATTCAGTGATATTCTTTTTCAGAAATGATAATCCGGCGATACCGGAAGCATAGATTCCGCCGCCTAAAATAATCGTGTCATATGTAATAATTTTGTTAATATCAGCTTTTTTTGTTTCCATACACGGAAAC
>DJPV01000012.1:17534-77566 GCA_002437435.1 Lachnospiraceae bacterium UBA6403
CTTCCGAGAGCCAGTCGGCGTATTTTTGGGTTGCGCCATATTTTGATTGATAGAGGATTACTCCATTCATAAACACATCTCCTCAAAATCCGATTTATAGTTTTGATTATACCATATATTTATGAAATTTCTACCACTTCGACTATACTCACGACTTAATAACTTCTTGAATACTTGCCGAAAAAGAAAAACTGCCATCAGTTGACAGCAGTTTTCTTTCGGTTGGTATCCGTTAGGAATATACAATCTCAATCAATACAATCTCGTCTGCACAGGCTCGAATGTTATTCATCATTCCGACCCATCTCATCATATCCGTTGCTTTCAGTTTCTCCGTTGCTCCTTGCTTTCTTGCCATTTCCTTTATCAGATATTCAGCCATATCACAAGCCGAAGTATCAATTTCAGCAAGGTGTTCATATAACTTTCCGCTTGTCAGCAGATTAAAATATAGCACACGCTTGTGTTCCCTCAAATATCTTTGCCGTAACCGCCCATATTTTGAAAGAGGAGGACTTTCCTCTACTGTCAGGCAGGGATAATAGTAATCTCCGATGAGTTCGTATCGGATACCTGTTCTTCCTGCTCTTTCATTCATAATAAGGAGATATTTGCGACATGGCTCAATCTGGAAAAGGCAAATTAAACTTCAGATGTCCGTCCTGCTTTATGAGAGATCTGGATATCGATATGTTTTATGATAAGGATAAGAAAGAATATTACTGTATCCGCTGCCAGTATACTGGAACGGAGGAAGATGTATTAGCAAAAAATGAAATGGTACGGTCTCGTTATAGAGATATGATGAAACGGTTTACTGAGGAAGATTTTGACTAATTCATAATGGTCTGCCGGAACAGGGCAGACAAAGAAAAACCGATATCGGCATAATTTTTGGCGGTATCGTTTTTTTAAGTCAGATGATACGGATAAAATGAAAGCAGACGAGGAGTGAAAAAATGGAAAATACCAGATTATTTCCACAGGTCGATGGACTGGTACATGGCGGTGATTATAACTCGGAACAGTGGCTGGACCGACCGGACATACTGGCAGAGGATATACGGCAGCAGAGAACATCATGGTATCCGTGAAAAAGACTGTATGTCATCACCGCTTTTTTCGTAAGAAGGTTGAAACGGTTGTAACGAAGCTGCATGAGGCGGTTGGAGAGCATCCGGGTGTTATTCTGTGGCATATCTCGAATGAATTAGGCGGAGAATGTTACTGCCCGTTATGTGTGAAGCGTTTTCAGAATTAACTCAGGGACAAATTCGATAATGATATTGAGAAGCTGAATCAGGTGTGGTGGACAACCTTCTGGAGTCATAATTATAACAGCTTTGACCAGATCGAGCCACCGTATGCAAATGGTGAATATAGTATCATGGAACTGAATCTGGAATGGATGAGAATGCACTCTGTTATCTGGGCGGTTTTCCAGGGGATGGTTTAAATGAACTGTTTGGTGTAACGGTAGAAGAACTGGATACATACTATCCAAATGATAAGAATTTTGTGACATTTTCAAATGGAAAGCAGGGAACTGTAAAAGATTACGCTGAACGGATCCGGGTGCAGGATGCAAACGGAAAACTTGTAATTGATACGAAAAATGTGGTAATTATAAAAGAGAACTTGTTAATCTAAAGATATTTGATACTGCTTCGCGAATATTGCGTTATAAATGCAAGACTGTAGATAAAGAACTGTAAAAGCGAGGCTATGGATGTATGGATCTGATATCTGAAAGAGGTATACAGGTAGAAGAGGTATAAAAGGAGGATGTTATGTTTATAAAAGGAATGGATATTTCAACCCTGTTGGAAGAAGAAGCCTGTGGTGCGAAATATTATGATAATGGTGCAGAACAGGACTTGTTTGCCATTTTGAAGGCGTATGGTATAAATTCTGTGAAATTAAGACTCTGGAATGATCCATATGCGCCGGATGGTGCACCATATGGCGCTGGCACAAATGATTTGAATAAAGTGATTGCTCTTGCCGGACGTGCAAAAAAATATGATATTGGCTATCTGCTGGATCTTCATTACAGTGATTTCTGGGCGAATCCGGGGAAACAGACGACACCAAAGGCATGGCAAGGGCATGGACGAGGAAGAACTGGAGACAGCAGTATATCATTATACAAAAGAAGTTATGCAGACACTAAAAGACAAAGACCTGCTTCCGGAGATGGTACAGGTTGGAAATGAACTGACAAATGGTCTGCTCTGACCAAGTGGTAAAAACCGGAATTTGACCGGATTGCAAAGTATCTGAATGCCGGAATCCGTGCGGTAAGAGAGGTTCAGGCGGATATTCCGATCATGATCCATCTGGACAATGGCGGCTTTAATGAGATATATGTGGAGTGGTTCGATGAATTTACAAAACGGGCAGAACCATTTAATATTATCGGCCTGTCATATTATCCGTTCTGGCATGGTACGATGAAGCAGCTGGAATTCAATATGCGGGATATGGTTAGGCGATATGGCAAGAAGCTGGTTGTTGCTGAGACTTCGATGGGATTCACCATGGAAGATTACCACGATCGTGAGGGCAAACCGCTGGATCAGCTGAAAGGAATGGCGACAAAGCCGGAGTTTGTGGAGAAGTTAGATTATCCGATGACAAAAGAAGACCAGGCTTCATTTATGAAAGATCTTATGGAGCTGATCACAGATGTTCCGGGCGGAGAAGGTTTCTATTACTGGAAACCTGCATGGATTCCGGTTCTGGGCTGTGGATGGGCGACAGAAGCGGCACTTGCGGCAATCCGTGATTTTGAAAGATAAAAAGTATTGTAGATTCGTCTGCAACGGTGCTTTTTATGCGTTTTGATTATTTCTAAAAAAATACAGCAAGTGTGGCTTGCTGTATTTTTTTAGTGATATATTTCTTCTTATTTTGCTTTTTTATCTGTAGTTGGCTTAGAACTGGCGGATATATTATCTGCTTTTATTTTCCCGGCTGCAGAAGTTTTCTCTGCAACCTTTGCTTTCTCAGTAGTTTTGGCTTTCTGTGCGTTCTGCTTCAAGGTTTGTTCTTGAACGGAGTGCATATCATCGATCAGATGCTCGATACATTTCTTCTTAACATAGACATCGACAGACAGCATAGATACCATACACATATCATGCAGGTAAGCGTCTGTTTCCGGGTCGTACATATCAGATGCCCTATCATAGGTAGATAAGATGCTCTTGATTATGTCGTTATAGTTATCAATCTCATAATTGAATAATTTGCGGTAGACTTCTTCGATGTTGACCGGTGACTCGCCGTTATAGCAGTCGTTGTTATTCATCGGTGCAAGAAGTGTCTGAATATCTGTGATACTTACAAAATTCTTGAGATAATAAATATACAGCAGCATGATCAGATGATCCTTGGAATAACGTTTCTTGTCAGGCGGTGGGAGAAGATTGTTTTTTGTATAGTTGTTGATCATGGTCTTTGTCATGGTCTTGTCATCTTCGCTTCGCTTGTTGGCATTCAGTTTATCCTCCATAAAGGTTGTAAGCTGATCCATATATAGATCGATCTCAGGGATATCATCCGGATCAATGTAACTTAGAGAAGTTGCAATCTGTAATAATTTTTTTCTACGAGCAGTATTTTTATTCATTAAAATCTCTCCCAAACGTAACCAAATCTGTATGAATTCTATAGGAAAGTCCTGCCTTCATGTAATAGTATGAAATACAGGACTTTATAACCTTGGTATTCTATTATATAGGAATAAAAACCACAACACAAGCGTTTTTGCCAGAATTTTTATAAATTCAAATGCCGGAATTTTTATAAGTTCAAAATGAAACAGACAACTTATATATCTGTATTATAACAGGATTTTTTATCAGTGATAACTTTTAGGAATGGACTGCATTATTCGTTATCGTCATCATTGTCAGTATCCGGTTGTGGCAGGATTTCAAGAAGTACTCTGGATACACGCTTTTTATCCAGTTTTGTAACTTTGCAGGATATCACTCCGTCAGATGCGGTATCTCCAACGGATGGAAGATGGTCTAATAGCTGAATGATATATCCGCCTATGGAATCATAGTCTTCGGATTCAATGTTCAGACCCAGAGCATCATTTAGGTCATCCAGTTTGATGCCGCCATCAATGCTGTAGTGTGTATCGTCTATCTTTACAATATTATTATGTTCAGCATCATCGTATTCATCCTTGATGTCGCCAATGATCTCTTCAATCAGGTCTTCCATGGAGATCAGACCTACGCTGACACCGTATTCATCCAGCACGATGCCAATGGAATTGGAACTGGATTTCATATTGGTCAGAAGATCATTTGTTTTCTGGAATTCATACACATAAAGTGGTTCACGAATGATATTTGCAACATCAAAATTGTTGATATCGTGAGTTGCTTTATAGAAGAACAGATCCTTTACATGCAGGATACCGATAACATTATCCCGGGAATCTTTGTAAACAGGAAGTCTGGTATAAGGAACCTCCATATACTGTTTCAGCAGTTCGTCATAAGTAGCGGTAACAGGAACCATGGTCACATCTGCACGTGGGATCATAATATCACGCACACGGGAATCTCCAAAGTCTACCACATTTGTGATCATTTCCTTTTCCTTATTTTCGATGACACCTTCTTCCTCACTGACATTTACCATAGTGATCAGCTCATCTTCAGTGATGGATTTAGCATTCCCGTTTGTATCCATTCGTAAGATCCAGAAAATAACATGTGAGATCTTGTTTATGATAAATACAAATGGGGTAAAAATAATAACCAGAAACTGCACTATGTCCACATAAAGCAATGACATTTTGACATTGTTATTTTGGGCAAGTGTCTTTGGTGTGATTTCACCAAATAACAGGATCAACAAAGTGAGAATTCCGGTTGCAATTCCGACTGCCTTGCTTCCGAATAACTTGGTGGTAAGTGTTGTTGCAAGAGCGGAAGATGAAATATTCACGATGTTATTACCTATTAAGATGGTGCTGATCAGTTTGTCACTGTTAGAGATCAGCTTCAGAACTCTGGCAGCACGTTTGTTGCCGTTGTCAGCCATTGAGCGTAAGGTGAATTTATTGACGGTTGTAAGAGCTGTTTCGGCAGAAGAAAAGAATGCTGACAGCAGGATCAATAGAATGATTGTAATTAACTGAATAATTGTACCGGGGTGCAAAAAAGATCATCTCCTATAAAATAATTTGTTTTTGATTGTACAGAATGGAAGAATCCTTGTCAAGAACGGAACGGCTAAGAAATGGTGGTTTTACATAAACATTACATGATTCTGTGAAATTCAGAATAAATGACAGAGAAGATGCGGATACTAATACAGGTAGACGATCATAGATAGATATGCGGATAACAATGTCTGATATTGTTGATGCATGATCGGATTTGTGAAAATCTACGATAAAGACTGATGAATGTCAAGGAGGTAAGAACGATGAGAAGTTCAACAGAAACCTATCATGAAGTAGCAGAACGTTGCAGTGCTTATGAAAAGACATGCCATTGCAACAGTATGACCAACAAGGCAGATGGCGAAAAAAGCTGCCTGAACTGTGCCCATTTCAGTAAGGATGAGCATTGCAAATTAGATCTTTATGATCCGATTGTAAAGAACCTGAAATAACAGGGAAGCAAAAAACAGAAGGGTTCACCCCTGACCGGTCAGCCGGAAGAGACTCGCAAAATGAGACTTTTCCGGCTTTTTTCGGGCATTTGCGCCCTTTTCATAATTGACACATATTCAACTAATTGATATACTTTTAGATTAGAAAAATGGAAAGGTATGTGTATCGATGATAAGTGCAAACAATGTAACATTAAGATTTGGAAAGAAAGCTTTATTTGAAGATGTAAATATTAAATTTGTACCGGGTAACTGCTACGGGCTGATCGGAGCAAATGGAGCCGGTAAATCAACCTTTTTGAAGATCCTTTCAGGAGAGATCGAACCATCAAAGGGTGATGTCACAATGGACGAGGGCGAGCGACTGTCGGTATTACAGCAGGATCACTACAAGTTTGATGAATACACAGTACTCGATACTGTTATCATGGGAAATAAGCGCCTGTATGAGATCATGAAAGAAAAGGATGCAATCTATGCAAAAGAAGATTTCACAGATGAAGACGGTATCCGTGCTTCCGAACTTGAGGGCGAATTCGCAGATATGAACGGATGGGAAGCAGAGTCTGATGCAGAGACCTTATTAAATGGTCTTGGTGTAGATACGGAATATCATTATATGATGATGAAAGATCTGGATGGTGGACTGAAGGTTAAAGCGCTGCTTGCACAGGCATTATTTGGCAATCCTGATGTTCTTCTTCTCGATGAGCCTACGAACCACCTTGATATGGATGCGATCGCGTGGTTAGAGGAATTCCTGATCAACTTTGATAATACCGTTATTGTGGTATCTCATGACCGTTATTTTTTAAATAAGGTATGTACTCAGATCGCAGATATCGATTATGCAAAGATCCAGTTATATGCCGGTAACTATGATTTCTGGTATGAGTCCAGCCAGCTGATGATCAAGCAGATGAAGGAAGCAAATAAAAAGAAGGAAGAGAAGATTAAGGAATTGCAGGAGTTCATTCAGAGATTCTCGGCAAATGCTTCCAAGTCTAAGCAGGCAACCTCCAGAAAGAGAGCACTGGAAAAGATCGAACTGGATGATATCAAGCCATCCAGCCGTAAATACCCATATATTGATTTCCGTCCAAAGAGAGAAATTGGAAATGAGGTATTAACTGTATCTCACATTTCAAAGACGGTAGAGGGTGAGAAGCTGTTAGATGATGTATCATTTACAGTAGGACATGATGATAAGATTGCATTTGTCGGACCGAATACAAAGGCAACCACAATGCTGTTCAAGATTCTTGCAGGAGAAGAAAAACCGGATGAAGGGAGCTTCAAATGGGGCGTTACAACTTCACAGGGATATTTTCCGAAGGACAATACAAAGGAATTTGATAATGATCTGATCATCGTAGACTGGCTGACCCAGTATTCGGAAGAAAAGGATGCAACTTATGTACGAGGCTTCCTTGGAAGAATGTTATTTGCCGGTGACGATGGTGTTAAGAAAGTAAAGGTTCTGTCCGGTGGAGAAAAGGTTCGTTGTATGTTATCCAAATTAATGATCATGGCTCCAAACTGCCTGATCTTAGATGAACCTACAAACCATCTGGATATGGAGTCCATTACAGCGTTGAACAACGGCTTGATCAAGTTTCCTGGTGTCATTCTGTTTTCATCACAGGATCATCAGTTTGTACAGACAACTGCAAACCGTATTATCGAGCTTACAAATACAGGCCTGATCGATAAACAGACAACGTATGACGAATATCTGGCAAATGATGAACTTGCAAGAAAACGTCAGATCATGAACATGGATGATGATGGAGAAGACTAAGATAAAGTTTAAGCTGACAAGGGGGTGTTTCATTTGAAGATGAGATTAGAAAAGCCTGAGATTGCAAAACGGGCTGGTGAAGAAGGGAAGATTTATTCGTTCGGCAAGGAGATCTGGCGGTTTATTCTGGTGTTTCTGATCGGAAGCTTTATTGCCGGGCTGATCCCTGCGATATATGAAATGTACCTGTTTCTGTCAGATGTGGAAATGTTTGACCAGTTGCAGCACCTGTTTTTAAATGACAATTCATCTTTTTCGGATATGATGGAACTGGCAACGAATATGACAGATGGGATGTATATACTCACTTTGTTCTGTACACTGATCCTGATCATTTCTGTTCTGGTCTACTGCAATAAGATAGAAAAAAGATCCTATTATTCTATGGGACTTGTTAAGAAAAGTGGAGCGAAACATTATATACAGGGACTGGTTATCGGTGCGGTATCCTTTTCTCTCTGTGTGCTTGCAGGGGTTGCTCTCGGATTTGTAGATATTGAAGGCTGGAATCGGAACTGTAACCTGTTGATCGTGTTTTTATATTTTATCGGCTTTCTGGTACAGGGTTTCAGTGAAGAGATCGCATTCCGTGGATACTTTATGATAAGTCTGATGAAGCGTAGCTCTGCAGTAAAGGCTGTTCTGGTAAACTCCCTTGCATTTGCATTCTGTCATATGCTGAATCCGGGACTTACGGTTCTGGCATTCTTTAATCTGATGCTGATCGGTGTGTTTCTTTCATTCTATGTGATAAAAACAAATGACATCTGGGGAGCAGCCGGCTACCACAGCATGTGGAACTTTGTTCAGGGAACCTTCTATGGAATCTCTGTCAGTGGAACTAATGTAGGAAGTGTCGTTCTCTTCTCCAAGATCAAACCGGGAAATGCATTCCTGACCGGCGGCAAATTCGGAATGGAGGGCAGTATCGTTGCAACTGTCGTGATGGCGGCGGTTTTAGTACTCGGAATGGTCTATTATAATAGAAAAGAAGCAAAACAGAATATAGTTGAATAGAAGAAAATCACACAGGGTTGCCTCTGGAGTGAATTCGTTATATGAATATACCCACTATAACATGACATTTGTGAGGATTTCGTTGTTGCCGGATCAGAGTAAGCTACACTAACCTCAAACTACGCTAACGCTTGTTTTCGCTAAGTGTACTTACATGGCACGCACTAACCTCAGACTTCGCGCTAACGCTCGTCTTCACTAAGTGCTCCGCTCAGCCGAAGGCGAGTTAGCACAGAAGTATTTATGAATCAAGCATGTGTTGCGAGCAGAAACCGCAGCAAGTCATTTATAGTGGGTGTATTTGTATTCGGATCACTTTAGAGGCGACCCTGTGTGATTTTTTATATAGGTATTATTTATAGATTCAATCCGAGATCGAAGATGAAGTTGCAGATCTGCCTGACACGCTTCTGGTTGTCCGCGGAAACGCCAGGGAAACAGATGTAGACATCGTCGTAACCCGGATTCAGTTTCTTTGCAAAATCGGTATCACTGATGTTGATCGCATATGGAGAACTCTTTCCTGTATAAGCAGGAGAAGTTGTGATCTTATCATTATAGTCAGCAGTGAAAATATCATACAGATTGGTAGGCAAGGCTTCACCCAGTGTATGAATGATCGAACTTTCACTTAAATATTCCAGCCCTTTTTTGTTTGTAATGATAATGTCGTAGTAGTTTTCATCACAGAGGGTAGGGAAAGCAATGTAGTTTCCGCTTTCCGCATCTCTGGATGCTTCGTTCGCACTGGTACTTGGATCATATTTGAGATCCAGTACTTTCCGGAACTGGTAATTATCATCAAAACCATAGTAATTCCAGTAATCATTTTCTATGACCGAGGTATCAAGTGTTTCCAGATCTTCACAGTTTACAATTGCATAGGAGAGAGCGATCGGTTTGCTGCCGCGAAAAAATGCGACAACGATCAGGCTGACAGCAATAATACCGATCAGCGGCAGCAGTATTTCCATCTTATATGCATATAAGAAGTATTGTAACTTCTGCACAAAGGTCATTCCTTCGGTTGTTTCTTTTAATCGTTTTCTTTTTGCTGCCCGGCGTTCCTTGCGGGACATTGTAGCAAATTCCAGTTTGTCTTCAATCTTAAGGCCTTCTTTTGGAGGAACTTTACGAGGATCTTTGAACTCGTGCAGCGGTTCCTGCATTTCGGTTGAGTATTGTTTGTGTTCGGTGCCTTGCGCCTTGACAGACCCTTCTTTTTCAGCAGTAGTCTGTGCTGCTTTGGCGGGTTCTTGTTTTTTGACTGTAGTCTGTTGTGCCTTTGCAGGTTCCTGATTCCTGACGGTAGTTTGTGTTTTAACAGGTTCTTTTTTTTCAATAGTAGTTTGTGTTTTGACTGATTCCTGCTTTTTTGTCTGCAATTGAGAATTTGCGGTGATATTGTTGTTTTTTTCTTTTTTGTTATTGTTCATAGTGCTTCCTTTTCTTCCTATATAATAATGATAAGTATAACACAGATGAAAATGGATAAAAAGGAGCATGTCCTGTAAAGAGTATGAAAAAAGAATGAAATCGGCATTATGCGTTGTGGTAAAAACGTATACATTTTAACGAATACGCATTGGTTATTGTGCATAGATAAAGTTATACAGAAAGAGAAATGCAACAATGAAAAAAATGAGACAAAGGAAATATAGAAACTTGAATTGTATGTCAATTACACTAAAATTGTGGAAATAGTATAAATAAGCTATGTCGCAAATTGGTAAATTTTTTTTAACCAGATTTTAAAAATGTACAAAAAAGATAAAAAAGAATAAAAAAGGACTTGCCAAATTAGATAATATGTCCTATAATAAGCCTATGTTGACAAGGAAATTTGTCAATAATATCTTAAGAAAGCCACATACATAATCATGTTTGACATATTGTGCAAATGATACGTCATTCAGAGCATGTATAAAAAGTGGCAGGCATTCCAGTAAATAATACAGACGTGGATGTTAATCTGCAGAAGTATGAATGAAAGGAATAGCACACATATTTTAAAAGGAGGGTTTTTTTGTGAGAAAAATCAAAAAAGCATTGGCTCTTTCATTAGCACTTGCTATGGGATTATCACTTGTTGCATGTGGTAGCAAGGATGATACAACAACAGAGTCAAAATCATCAGAAGCAACATCAGAGGCAGCATCATCAGAAGATGCATCATCAGAGGAAGCATCATCAGAGGACGCTTCAGGAGCAGCTAAGATTGAAGCTCCTAGCACAGATGGATGGGATGACAGTAAGAAGATCTACGCTTATTCATGGGATGAAGATTTCTCAAAGAAAATGCAGATCGTTCTTGACAAGTACCCAGAGTATCAGAAGTATGTTGAATTCGTAACACTTGGTGTTGGTGGAACATCAGATGACTACAAGACAGCTATTGATACAGCTCTTGAAAACGGAGAGAAGTATCCATCACTTATCCCAGCTGATAATGATGTAGCTAAGTACTGGTCAGAAGATGACACAAAGACAGCTAATCTGTATGACTTAGGTTTCACAGATGAGATGCTTGCTAATTCATACGACTTCGCTAAGCAGTATGGTACAACAAATGGCGAACTTAAGTGTGTAACATGGCAGGCAACTGCAGGTTCTGTATACTACAGAAGAGACATCGCTAAGGAAGTTCTTGGAACAGATGATCCTGCAAAGGTTCAGGAAGCACTTGCTTCATGGGATAAGTTCTTCGAGACAGCTGATACATTAAAGGCTGCTGGATACAAGATCGTATCAGGTGCTCCTGATGTTAAGTACGCTATCTGGGATACTCAGACACAGCCTTGGGTAACAGATGACGGATCAAAGGAAACTCTTACACTTGATAGTTCAGTTACAGAGTACCTTGAGACAGCTAAGAAGATTTACGATGGTGGATATTCAAACAACACTACTCTTTGGGATAACTCATGGGCAGCAGATATGAAGGATGATTCTAAGGTATTCTGCTACTTCGGATGTCCTTGGTTCATTGGTTCAATGCAGGGTAATGGTGCTACAGATGGTAACTGGGGAGCTGTTACAGGTCCTACATCTTATCACTGGGGTGGTACATATGTATGTGTAGGTAAGGATACAAACAACCCAGAGTTATGTGCATTCCTTCTTTACGAATTAACATGTGATCCAGATATCGGTGTTGAAATCACAAATCAGACAGGTGACTGTGTAAACAACAAAGCAGCTAATGACAGACTTATCAACGGCGAGCTTAGCGCTGACAATGCAGCAGCTAAATTCCTTGGTGGTCAGAACCCTATCGAAGTATGGGCAGCAGCAGCAGAAGGTATTAATCTCAGCAACGTAACATACCAGGATGCTTCAATCAAGAACTTCATTGATGAAGCTTCTACAGCATACAATTCAGGAACATACGCATCAGTTGATGACGCTATTAAGTATATCCAGGATAAGTGTGCATCAGAATTAGGTATTTCAGCTGAATAATCCCTAAAAACTGATTAAGTAACACAATTTGCACGCATCAGTAATGAAAGTTGCTGGTGCGTGTGTACTATAAACGATTAATTTTTAGGGGGTGCTCTTACACAATGAAAAAGAATAAGACAGTTGAATATGGAAAATATGGTTTACTGTTTCTCGTTCCATTCTTTCTTGTATTCTTAGTTTTTCAGCTGTATCCTCTTCTTTATACTTTTTATAACTCATTCATCTATTCCGCTAAAAATGGTAGATATGTAACCGAGTCGGTTGGCCTTGGAAACTTTACAAACTATGTATTTGCAAAGACTGGCAGCGAGTTCTGGCAGTCATTAATGGTAACTGTTGTTCTGTGGATTTTAAACTTTATTCCACAGATTTTATTAGCATTACTTCTTGCAGCATGGTTTACAGATATCAAGATCAAGTTAAAGGGAAGCGGTATTTACAAGGTTATCATGTATATGCCTAACATCATTACAGCAGCAACTATTGCCGTATTATTCTACGGTCTGTTCGAAGTTAATGGCCCTATTACAACTATATTCAAAGACCTTGGCTGGTGTGATGAGGGTGGTATCTTGAATCATGGCTGGGCGTCGCTGATCATTATCGCTTTCATCCAGTTCTGGATGTGGTATGGTAATACAATGATCGTTCTTTGCGCAGGTATTTTAGGTATTAACCCGTCCCTGTATGAAGCTGCAAGTGTAGATGGTGCTTCATCTAAGCAGCAGTTCTTCAAGATTACACTTCCGTTATTAAAGCCGATCTTACAGTACACACTTGTAACTTCAGCTATTGGTGGTTTACAGATGTACGATATTCCTCAGTTGTTCAATGATGGCGGACCTGTAGTTGTAACAGGTGGTGGATCATCCGTTAATTCAACAACAACAGTCGTAATGCTGATTAAGAAGTATGTAAGTGCCGGAGGTACACAGGATTATGGTAAAGCCGCTGCATATTCAGTAATGCTTTTCGCGTTTACACTGATTATCAGTTTACTGTTCTACAGATTAACAGCAGAAAAATCATCAAAGGATGGAAGGTAGGTGAACAAAGTGGATCAGGCAACATCAAAAGTATCAGGAGCAAAGATTGTCAGATACGTCGTTTGTATCTTACTTTGTTTCCTGTCAATATTCCCATTTTATATTTTGATCATTAACTCTACCTTAAAGTCAACAGAGATTGTTACGGGTATTAAATTAATACCGGGTGGAGAATTTATTACAAACTTCAAAGGTTTGTTAGCAGGTAGTGAAAAAACAAGTGGTGTTAATGTTCTTCAGGCTATGTTAAACTCTTTGCTGGTTACTGTACCGGCTACAGCATTACAGATCTATTTCGGATCATTAACAGCTTATGCAGTTACAGTATATAATTTTAAGTTAAAGAAGTTTGCATGGGGCTTTATTTATGCGATCATGATGATTCCGCAGCAGGTATCAATCGTTGGTTTCATTAAGATCTGTAACATAACACACTTATACGGATCATTCTTAGCACTGATTATTCCGGCAATTGCTGCTCCTACTACTGTTTACTTCATGAAGCAGTATATGGAAACAGGTCTTTCAGTTGAGATCGTTGAGGCAGCCAGAATCGACGGATCAGGAGAAATGCATACATTCAATACGATTGTACTTCCTCTGTTAAAGCCGGCCATGGCAACACAGGCAATCTTCGGTTTCGTTGCATCATGGAATAATCTGTATACACCTTCAATTATTCTTGCAACAGAGAGACAGAAGCAGACAATGCCTATGTATGTTTCAGCATTAAAGGCAAACGATAAGTCGAGAGACTGGGGTCAGATTTACTGTGGACTTTTCACTACAGTACTCCCAATTCTGGTTATGTACTTCTTCCTTTCTAAGTACATTATCGCAGGTGTAGCACTTGGTGGTGTAAAGGAGTAAAGAGGTCTTTTATAAAATATAATGTAGGTATCGGAAGCTATAGGCAATCGATACCCACATTATATATAGTAAATTAGTGAGGAGAAGCTGCTTGAGCAGGTTCTCTATATTTTTGTTTATGAGGAAATTTTGATGAATGAAATGACAAACAATCAAGACAATAAGAATAGTGGAAGTGATAAAGAACCGTTTTTGAGACGGGCAATGGATGCATTTGGAACAATGTTTGCTTTGAATATCTGTTTTGTAGTGGGCTGTATCCCGATATTTACGATTGGTGCTTCACTTACTGCTATGTATGCAATGTGCATCCGGCTTCAGGAAGATGAAGAAGAAACTGTTGTTTCCGGTTTCATTCATGAGTTTAAGCGTAGTTTCAAACAATCTACGATTGCGTTTTTATTGTTACTCGTAGCAGCGGCAGTTATGCTGGCTGAGTATATTCTGATCAAACGGGTAACAGGATTTATTTCGACATTTTATACGTTTGTGCTTATAATTGAGGCAGTATTAGTTGCGCTTGTTGTACCGTTTTTATTTCCATTAATTGCAAGGTATAATAACACGTTGAGTATAACGGTAAGAAATGCAATGGTACTTTCAATCACGTATCTGTGGTCATGGGTAAAGGTCGTTATCGCATGGTTTGTGCCGATATATATCTGTGTGAAATATCCGGTTGTATTTGTGAGTATCTGGTATCTTTGGCTGTTACTTCTGTTTGGAGCAATTGCGTGGGGAACGACACACACGATGCGTAAGATATTCCGATTGAATGAGCAAAGAATCATTGATACGGCAGAGAAAGAAAGAAAGGCTGCGGAAGAAGCCGCAAAGGAAGCTGAACTGGATGAACAGGAATCAGTGGATGACGAGGGAAAATAAAAGAAAAACAAATTATATTCTTTAAAAATAAAATAAAGGAAAATGAAAAAGTCTGTAGAATAATAAAATTGTACGGACTTTTTTGTTTGATTAATGTTTTATGGAGGATGGCAGCATATGCTGATTCGTGAGAAGCAGGAACAACAGGAACATGAGATTTTAAGCCCATATGCATCATTCAGCGATCAGAGCAGAGGAAGAGATCGGGAAGAAGAACAGTGTGATCTTCGAACAGTTTATCAACGGGATCGGGATCGCATCATTCATTGTAAGGCGTTCCGCCGTCTGAAACATAAGACACAGGTGTTTTTGTCCCCGGGAGACGATCATTACAGAACACGGCTTACTCATACTTTAGAAGTGGCTCAGATTGCGAGAACAATAGCGAGATCGCTTCGATTGAATGAAGATCTGACAGAAGCAATCGCACTTGGACATGATCTGGGGCATACGCCATTTGGTCATGCAGGAGAACGGGCATTGTCCAGATGTTCTGGAAGATCGTTCCAACATAATGAACAGAGTGTACGTGTTGTGGAAAAAATGGAGAAAAGGGGAGCGGGACTGAACCTGACATGGGAAGTCAGGGACGGAATGTTAAATCACAAGACATCCTGCATACCTGCCACATTAGAGGGAAAAATTGTCCGTCTGGCAGATAAGATTGCTTATGTGAATCATGATATGGATGATGCGATTCGAGGTGGTATTATGAAAGAATCTGATCTTCCGGTCAGTATTGTCAAAGCACTTGGCTGTAATACCAGAGATCGCCTGGATTGTCTGATTCATGATGTGATAGATACCAGCTATGGTACGGATACGGTTGAGATGTCAGAGGAGATTGGAGATGCATTATCAGCTCTCCGCAGATATATGTTTGAATATCTGTATACGAATCCTGTGGCAAAAAGAGAAGAAGTAAAAGCAGAAAAGTTATTAGAGATATTATTTGACTATTACATGGAGGATCAGTCGAGATTAAATAACGAAAGTATAGAGATGCTCTATATGGGAGAAGATCTTACGACTGTGATCTGTGATTATATAGCAGGCATGACAGATAACTATGCGATCGAAACATTTAGGCAGATCTATGTTCCGGGAGCATGGCAAGGTGTCTGAGATGAGGCTGCAATCCGCAAGGAGAATGTGTCTGGACAGAACTTTATGGATGTAGTAGAAAATAGTTGAATTGGAAAGGAAGGGTAGTCGTTGTACTATTCAGATGAAGTTATAGATGAGGTTATATCCAGAAATGATATTGTAAATGTGATATCCGGATATGTCAGCCTTAGAAAAAAAGGAAGGACATTTGAAGCCTGTTGTCCATTTCATCATGAGAAGACACCGTCTTTTAAGGTGGACAGGGACAAGCAGTTATATCACTGCTTTGGATGTGGCGCCGGAGGAAATGTATTTACATTTATCATGGAATATGAGAATATGTCATTTCCTGAAGCAGTACAGTATCTTGCAGATAAGGCGGGCATGACACTCCCTGAGAGCAGCCAGTCAGGGCAGGATGCATCAAGGGAGAAATATAAAATACTGCTGCGGGATATGAATAAGACGGCAGCTGCATATTTTCATTATATTATGCGGCATACGGAGCATGGAAAGAAAGCCTATGAATATTTCAGAGACAGAGGCCTTTCAGATGAAACGATCAATCAATTTGGACTTGGATATGCTGATATTTATCGGGATGACCTGTATCGGTATCTGAAAGGGAAAGGATATTCAGATGCCGAATTAAAGGATTCCGGACTGGTTGTCATCGATGAAAAGAATGGCGGTTCGGATAAATTCTGGAATCGCGCGATGATACCGATCCTGGATATCAATGGTAAGGTGATCGGATTCGGCGGACGAGTTATGGGAGACGGGAAACCAAAGTATATTAATACCAGTGATACGGTTGTATTTGATAAGAGCCGGAACCTGTTTGCAATGAATATTGCAAGAAGAAGCCGGAGAAAAGGATTTATCTGCTGCGAAGGATATATGGATGTCATATCCATGCATCAGGCTGGATTTGATAATGCGGTAGCATCGCTTGGAACAGCATTTACTTTTGGACATGCAAATATATTGAAACGATATACGAATGAAGTATATCTGGCATATGACAGCGACGGAGCAGGCGTTGCGGCTACACTGAAGGTTATATCGATCATGCGTGAAGTGGGTATCTCAGCGAGAGTCATCAATATGCGGCCGCATAAGGATCCGGATGAATTCATTCAGACACTTGGAAGTGAAGCATTTGAGGAGCGAATCAAAAATGCTGAAAGCGCGATCATGTTTGAGGTGCGGATGCTGTCAGAACGGTATAATCTGAACGATCCGGAGGAGAGAACTTCCTTTCATAATGAGACGGCGAAACGGCTGGCGCAGATTGAGGAAGTGCTGGAACGTAATAATTATATCGAAGCAGTATCGAATCTGTATCATATTGATAAGGCAGGTCTTACGGACTTGGTTCATAAATATGGGATTGCAGGTGTTCCACGTGCAGAGATCGTGGAACGGGAAGAACGGCGTGCCGAACATGAAAGTAAGGCTGCGGATCCGGCAAAGAACAAACCGATGAAGTTGCTTCTGACATGGATGGTCAACGAACCGGGACTTTTTCAGAAGCTGGATGGCATTATCGATGAAACCTGCTTTGAAGATGGAGTCTACCGTATGGTAGCTGATAAATTATTTTTCCAGTACCGGGAGAATGGAAAAGTGGAACCGGCGAGCATCGTAACAACATTTGAGTCGTTAGAAGAACAACGGCTGGTGGCTGAGATGCTTCAAACGAATATTGGCATTGATATGACGCAGGAGGAAATCAATAATGCGGTTACAGATGTCGTGAAAAAGATAAAATTAAGCAGCATAGAGGATAAACTGGCAAAGACAAATAATATAGGAGAGATGCAGAATCTCATACGTGCCAAGGCAGATCTTACAAAGCTGCATATTTCATTATAAAGTGGATAAACTATTATATATTTATGGAGGATCATGATTTATGGAATCAAAAGAGAATAAAGAGCAGATTGAAGAGAAATTTCAGGCGAAGCTTCAGGGCTTACTTGAGATGGCAAAAAAGAAAAAAATGGTAATTGAAGATACAGAGATCATCCGTTACTTTAATGATGCAAAAGAGATTGAACTGAATCTGGAACGGATGGAGCAGATTTTTTCGTTTTTAGAGAGTCATAATGTAGATATTCTGACGATCACAGAAGAAGATGACGATGAGGAACTTCTGCTGGATGATCTGGAAGATGATGTAGATGTAGATAAGATCGATATCTCCGTGCCGGATGGTGTCAGCATTGAGGATCCTGTCAGAATGTATCTGAAAGAGATCGGTAAAGTACCTCTTTTAAGTGCAGAGGAAGAAATCGAACTGGCAAAACGTATGGAAGAGGGAGATGAACAGGCGAAACAGAAACTTGCAGAGGCCAATCTCCGCCTGGTTGTCAGTATTGCAAAACGATATGTTGGACGTGGCATGCTGTTTCTTGATCTGATCCAGGAAGGAAACCTTGGTCTGATCAAGGCAGTAGAAAAATTTGATTATAGAAAAGGTTATAAATTCTCCACATATGCAACCTGGTGGATTCGTCAGGCGATCACAAGAGCGATTGCAGATCAGGCGAGAACGATCCGTATTCCGGTTCATATGGTTGAAACGATCAACAAGCTGATCCGTGTATCCAGACAGTTGTTGCAGGAACTTGGAAGAGAACCGCAGCCGGAGGAGATCGCAGAAGTTATGGATATTCCGGTTGAACGTGTGCGTGAGATTTTGAAGATTTCTCAGGAACCTGTATCCTTAGAGACCCCTATCGGTGAGGAGGAAGACAGCCATCTGGGCGATTTTATTCCGGATGACAATATGCCGGTGCCGGCAGATGCGGCAGCATTTACTTTATTGAAGGAACAGCTGGTTGAGGTACTTGATACACTGACCGAACGTGAAAAGAAGGTTCTTACCCTTCGTTTTGGCCTTGAGGATGGCAGAGCGAGAACCTTGGAAGAAGTTGGCAAGGAATTCAACGTAACCAGAGAGCGTATTCGTCAGATTGAAGCAAAAGCCCTTCGTAAACTCAGACACCCAAGCAGAAGCAGAAAGCTGAGAGATTATATATACTAAAACAGGGATGGAGAGCATATGATAGAACTGTCGAAACGGATGCAGTCGGTTGCAGATATGATACAGCCATGTGATGCAGTCGGAGATATCGGTTGTGATCATGCATTTGTGTCGATATATCTGGTAGAACAGCACAGAGCAAAACGAGTGATCGCATCCGATGTCAGACGAGGACCGATCACGATAGCAAAACGGAATATTGAAGCAATGAACCTGGCGGATCAGATTGAGATCCGTATGGGTGACGGGCTTGATACGATCGTGCCGGGCGAAGTAAACGCCATTGTTCTGGCGGGAATGGGCGGTATGTTGATGATCGATATTCTGGAACGTGGGGAAGAAGTGGTCGCACGCTGCGATCAGCTCGTACTTCAGCCACAATCCGATATTGAAAAGGTCAGACGGTATCTGGCAGAAAAAGGGTATCATCTTGCAGATGAACAGATGTTGGTCGATGCCGGAAAATATTATAATCTGCTGGATGTGCAGATTTCAGATGTGTCACGGCCAGATAAGTTGAGCCGCTCAGAGTTTGCGGATGACTGGTGTTATATGTTTGGAGGAATCCTGTTGTATAAGAAAGATCCGGTCTTACGTTCGTGGCTGGTAAAACAGCGGAATACAACTGCCGGACTGATTGACAGTTTAAACGGAAAAAATACGGAAAATGCTGTAAAACGACTGAAAACAGTGAGAGCAGAACATAAGACTATCTGTGCAGTCCTTAAGACGGTATATGGCATAGATGGATAACAGAGATCTGTAAAAAAATCGTGGATCTCTGGTGAAAGAAATTTGGAGGTTTGTGATTATATGAGCGAAAAAGCGGTACATAACAGCGTGCTGACTTTAAAAGAGCTTGCAAAGAAATGGGCGGTTCGTGTAGGTGCTGACTCGGTGGAAAAGATCAATGAGATTGTAGAAGAAGGAAAGGGCATGGAATTGATCCTTGTATGTGAAGCTATGCAGCAGAATACAATCTATGATATAGCAAGAAATATCCGAAGAGAAAGGAAAAGGATCATATTGATTGCGGGACCGAGTTCTGCCGGTAAGACAACATTTTCGCATCGATTAAGTATTCAACTCCGGGCACTTGGGCTTCATCCACATCCGATAGCAGTTGATAATTATTTTGTGAACCGACAGGATAATCCGAAGGATGAGAATGGTAATTATAATTTTGAGTGTCTGGAAGCGGTGGATGTGGAACTGCTAAATTATGATATGCAGAAACTTCTTAAGGGCGAAATGGTAGAACTGCCGGAATTTGATTTCTTAAATGGAAGAAGATTATATAAAGGAGATACTCTGCAGATCGGAGACCGGGATGTATTAGTCCTTGAAGGAATTCATTCGTTAAATCCTAAGATGTCATATGCGTTGTCTGATGAGGACAAATACCGTATATATATCAGTCCGTTAAATCAGCTGACGATCGATACAGATGATAAGATATCTACGATAGACAGCCGCCTGATCCGCAGGATCGTTCGTGATAACCGAACCCGTGGACATGACATTGAACGAACACTTTCAATGTGGAAATCTGTCAGACAGGGCGAAGAACAGTACATATTCCCATATGAGAGCAATGCAGATGTAATGTTTAATTCAGGGTTATTATATGAATATTCGGTATTGAAAAAATATATAAATCCGTTATTGACAGAGGTGAAAGAGAATTCTTCGTATTATCCGGATGCAATACGTCTGAAAGAATTGACAGATCGTTTTGTATCCTTGGAAGATGCCATCGTTCCACTAAACTCCATCTTGCGGGAGTTTATCGGTGGAGGCTGCTTTAAAGTCTGAGGGAGAAAAGAACTTTTAAAAAATGAATATATAGTATTAAAGACAGAGAAGAAGCTATCGTATTTTTTATACTAAATGGCATATAATCTGTTGTATACAAAATGAGAGATAACATTACTATTATGAACAATATGTATGTTATCTTTTATTTTGTAATAATCGACATACAGATAAATGGGCTGGCTATATATGTATGAAACAGACCTTTTTCTATTGTCGGTACTTAATGGGCCGCTTAAAAAGCGGAGAGTTTAGAACCGCTACGCAGAAAATAGAATGCAAGTATTCTGTGAAATACATATATAGCCAGCCCATTTATCGTCATCATATAAAAGCTGGACGATAAGCCGGGTTATGTCGAGAGTGATCATCTATCTAGGCTTTATGTTGCCATAAAGCTCAAGCGACCTACCTGAGACTTGACGGGCAGCCATTCGTCTCACAGCCGAAACTGCTTTTTGGTCTTGCTTCGAGTGGGGTTTACAGAGCCTGTTCTGTTACCAGAAACAGCGGTGAGCTCTTACCTCGCCTTTCCACCCTTACCATGTACATGGCGGTTTATTTCTGTTGCACTAGCCTGGGAGTTTCCTCCACCGGACGTTATCCGGCACCCTGCCCTGTGAAGCCCGGACTTTCCTCACCTGTCATATGACAGCCGCGATCACTTGTCCAGCTCATTACTTTTATAGCAGAATGAGGAAGAAAAGTAAAGAAAAAAATACTGAAATGAGAACATGGTTTTAAAAACCACTTCTCGTGGTATAAAAAATGGTTGAAGTAGCGACAGATGGGTGTTATAATCATTTTATAGAAGCTGGATAATGTGTATTATCAAAGATTTGGTATAAGAGGGTGAAATATATGGAGAATAATTATCTGTTGAATAAAGATTATATCAGAATAAAAAACATGAATACGATCAGCTATGGCGGAAATCAGTCATGGTGCAAGAGTAAGAAGATGCAGAAGGTTGGCTGCGGTGTGATTGCACTTGCGGACATATCGATCTATCTTGCCGAGCAGAATCCGGGACTTATGACAGATGCAATTCGTAAGATCAACAAACCGAAAGGCCTATATAACAAAAATGATTATCTGGCATATGTAAAATGGTTCTATAAACATTATGTATTTTTCCTGTGGTATAAAGGAATGACAGGTATAACATTGATGAATACGCTGAATCGGTATTTTATGCTGAATGATATCGGGCTTCGTGCAAGATGGAGATTATTTTTATCAGATGAGGAAATGATGAAGCAGATCAGGCATTTGATCCGCAAAAATAAACCGGTTGTATTATCGATCGGACCGAATATGCCAAATGTATTTGGCGATAAGGGAATTCGTATGTATGTGGAAAAGGATGGCCGTATGCTTACATCCATGAAGAAAAATGTTCATAGTCACTATGTAGTTGTAACAGGAGTAGAGGAAATAGCCGGTCACGAATATCTGATTGTTTCTTCGTGGGGTAAAAAATATTACATCAACTACGAAGAATATCGTGATTATGTAAAACATTCCGGCGGCAGGATCACAAGCAGCATTCTGTACATCAAAGGAATGATCTGATACGGAAAAGTTATCTTACAGTTTGTGCGGATATTGTTATTTGTTAAAAAATATGTACGGGGAATCTTCCTCAGAGACGAACAACCACTATAAATGACTCGCTGTGGTTTCGATTCGCTGCACATGCCCGATTCGTAAATGCTCCTGTGCTAACTCGCCGTTGGCTCGAACAAGCACCCGCATTTACTGGCAATGTGTATCTCATCTCGAAATCCTCGCTGATGTCATATTATAGTGGTTGTTTGTGCCTGAAGCAGATTCCCCTGCGCGGTTTATCAGGAATAACAATATCTGCACAAAACTAAATTAAAAAGATTTTCTGTATTAGATCATTCTCTTTTTAGATCAATGTCAGATTGGATAGTTATTTATCGGTGGGTTAATGCGTATTGCTTTATAATTGCGTATTGCTAAATGGCTATTTCTGTATTAATGCTTGTAGTTCGTCTTCTGTCAGTTCACGGAATTCGCCGGGAGCAAGAGATTCGTCCAGTGTCAGTCTGCCCATGGATAGGCGTTTTAAGTAGGTAACTTTCATACCAAGGGCTTCGAAGGATCGTTTGACCTGATGGTAACGACCTTCTGTGATCGTCAGGAGAATCTCAGAGGCATTCGAATCAGGATCGGTGCTTTTTATAATCAGAATACCCGGTTTGGTTGGTTTGTTGTCGCCAATGTCCAGCCCTTCTTTAAATGCTTTTATATGTTCTTCTGTTACCAGCCCGTCAATGTGGGCAAAATATGTTTTTGATACATGCCTGGATGGTGACAGGAGATGGTGGGATAGTTCGCCATCGTCAGTGATTAACAGCAGGCCTTCTGTATCAATATCCAGACGTCCTACAGGAAAAAGATTTTTTGTAGATACAGAACTTTTTAACAGATCCAATACTGTTGAATGAAGATTGTCATTTGTTGCACTGACACAGCCTGCGGGCTTGTTCAGCATGTAATAATGGTGGCTTTGGTATTCGATCACCTTTCCGTTATAAGAGATCTGGTCTGCATTTTCATCAATCTTCTGTTCGGGAGATTTGCAGACGATTCCATTTACCGAGATCATTCCTTTTTTTATATATTGTTTTACCTGAGATCTGGAGCCAATGTCCTGATTTGCCAGAAATTTATCAATTCGCATATTTGCATACCTGCCTTTGATATTTTAGTTATTCGAAAAAACATTTGTATTCAAGAGATTTTTCATAATTATAGCATGGATTTTTTATAGTTGGAGAGAAATTCAGTTAATTTCAGAAAACAGGTGGTATTGTATGAAAATGTTATAATAAACCAGCATTTATGACGAAAATGTTAAGTATTAGATTGCAGAATAAAATTACAGCAGATTATATAAAATAGACAAAAAAATCTATCTTTTATTTACGGAAAATTAATACATATTACCATAAATAGTTTGCCAGAAAGACATATGCGTATTGACAGAAAGCCAAAATTAGAGTATTATTTTTAACAGAAATGTAACATTTTGTGATAGTTTTTAATAAATAGGTACAAAAAAGATGAGAATTAATAGAAAAAGTAATCGTTTTTCCCATGTGGGAAGAGGCTTGTTCAGCTATAGATATATGAAGCGTAATCTGCTTGTAGCAGCAGCAACCATTGCTACAGCAGCAGGAATTGGACTTGTAGTGAAGTATGGAGAGGCACTGGATCACAGTCCTGCTTATCTGAACAGCCAGACTGTTCAAACTGCTGAAGTTGAAGCAACTACAGAGGAGGCTGCTTCAGTTGATATGGCGGCACTTCAGAACAGCACAACGAAGAAAGCAGCGCAGAAGAAAACGGTGGTAGCAAAAGCGGAAGAAAAGTCGGAATTTGATGGTAAATTTATTGCAAAAATCAGCGATACATTAAATATTAGAGAAGAAGCCACAACAGATTCAGATATTGTAGGTAAATTGTTTGATGGTAATGTGGGTGATGTGTTAGGAACATCAGGCGAATGGACAAAGATATCTTCAGGAAATGTGACTGGTTATGTAAACAGTGATTATATCCTGACTGGTAAGGATGCCGAGACGTATGCAGCAGATTATAAGAAGGTGCTTGGAACAGTAACAGATGATACAGTTCGTGTACGTGCGGATAAGTCCACAGAGTCAGATATACTCGGTCTCGTTGCAAAGGATACCGTTCTTCCTGTTAAAACACAGGATAAGGAATGGGTAGAGGTTACAATGGACGATGGAACAGATGGTTATATTGCGGCTGATTATATCACAGTAGAAGAAACATACGAGTATGCAATGTCAATCGATGCATATACCGCTATGGTAGAAGCTGAACAGAAAAAGACATATGAAGTAGCATCAAATGATGACAGTGCAGATATTATGTCGAGTGATGAAGGATCAACGGAAGCAGATACAGAAGAGCCAACGACTGAAGTCGCAACGGAAGCGGATACAGAAGCTCCTACTACGGAAGCAACAACAGAGCAGAAACCGGATGACAGTTCTAAGGCTGATGCCTCCCAGTATGATGATGCTTATCTGCTTGCATGTCTGGTCAGCATGGAAGCCGGATATGAACCTTATGATGGACAGTTAGCAGTGGCAAATGTTGTTTTGAATCGTGTAAGAAGTGGTAAATGGGGAAGTTCCATTTCATCAGTTATCTATGCACCGAATCAGTTTCCATGTGCGACAGGAAGTGTAATGCAGGGATATTTGAAGAATGGCCCATTATCAACAGCACAGCAGGCTGCAAATGACGCTTTGGCAGGAAACAATAACATTGGAAGCTTTATGAGCTTTTTAAATAAGAACTATATTGATACAGATTCTTTATCTGATTACCAGATTATAGGAAATCATTGTTTCTACTAAAGTGTTTTTGAAAGATAGATGGATTTTAGATTATGAAGATAAATAAAAAAGAAAATAATCAGGCTGAGCAGGAGATTGGTACAGAGATGACTGCTTCGAAGATAATGATAAACAATGACAGAACTAACAGAAGATACATACGCAGTTGTGGGATGTATCTTTTGTTGTTTCTAATATGTATTGGATTTTACATTATAAATATGGCGGTAGAACATGTATATCCATTTGGCAGCAGAAGCTTTCTGTATCAGGATGCAGCGGATCAATATCCGGGGATGCTGAAAATTTTCCTTGAATGGCTGCATTCCGGGGACAAAGGTACATTTCTATGGAATCGGGGACTTGGAATCGATGTAGTCCTGAATATGTTCTATTATTGTATGAGCCCATTTAACATTATAGCCATAATACTTGGACTGGATCGTGTTGAATTATCCATGACATGGATGATCGTACTTAAAGCATCATGTCTGGCTCCGGCTGGGTTGTTTTTTTTCAGACATTCAGGGATCCGCAGATTTGCGGCAGAAGGACTTTCAGAGAGATATACAACAGTCATTTCCATGATGTTTGGGCTTTTGTATGCGTTAAACAGCTATGTGGTGGTATATAACCATAATGTGCTTTGGCTGGATGGCTTGATCCTGCTTCCGTTTATTGCGATTGCAGTGGAACATCTGGCAGAGGACAAATGGCAGCTTCGGTATACGTTGTTATTAGCCTGTGCATTTTTGTTTAATTATTACTTTGCATTTTATATCTGCCTGTTTATTATCTGTTATTTTCTTATGCAGGATTGGAAAAGTGTAAAGAATTTCTGGCGTGGTGTATGCCGGTTCCTGGGATGGTCAGCTGCCGCGGTAATGATTGCAGGGGTGGTTGTACTTCCGTCTTTTTATGCCATTATAAATCTGTCATCCTGCGGAAATGGGGACTACAGTCTTCCATGGTGTAGAATCAGCAATCTTGGAATGTTTATAAATTCGTTTTATCCATTGCGACAGATATCGACCGGATACTTGTTCAGTCATAATAATTACTGCGGTATTCTTGTAATCATATTCTTCCTGCTTTTCTTATTCGGAGCAGGAATCAAACACAGTTTTAAACTTCGATATGCAGCTGTTATTTTATTCCTGACTATTGGCTTGAACATGGTCGGATTAAATTATGTCCTGCATGGTTTTGCGATTACGCATGGACTTGGAAATCGTTTTGCGTTTATCCTTATCTTTTTCATTTTGATGGCAGGTTATATCGGGATGCTCCGGTTACAGCAGGTAAAGGTGTGGCAGATAATCTGCATGGCAGGCATCGGTATTGCTGTGTTCCTTTTGGAGCTTTTCCTGAATAAGGAAGATGCCAATTCCTATTCCTATGCGGCGGTATTGCTCTTTGGTATAGCATATCTGATCTTGTTGGTTTTATGTGTCAGAAAGAGCATTCGTTATACGACCTGCTATGTGTGGATGATAGTGCTGTTATGTGTAGAGATCTTTGCAAATGCATGGAATCAGATGCCACAGAAATATAATGATGAATGCCTTCAAACTGCGATATCTGCTTCGGACTGGCTGCCAGATTATGAGCAACTGGAGCATGTGGATGGGGAGAGGAAGACTGCATTGGTATCACAGAACTATATGCCATATTCAGATGTAAACTGGTATTCATCTATGGCAAATGGCAGTACGATAGATGTATTCACCAGCCTTGGAATATCAAGATATCAGAATATTGAATATACCTATAGAGGGGTGACTCCGATCAGCCGACAGCTTTTTAATGTACGGTATGTTGTGACTGATGAAACAGGGGTTGCAGGGGGATATCATCTGATTGATCAGAAGAATGAAAAGATCAATTTCTATGAAGCGGATAATTTGGCAGGTATGGGGTTCCTGATGCAGAAGGATGTTCTTGACTGGAGCGGAACAGCTAAAACGAAAGATACATCAGATGTATTCGAGAAAGGCAGTATGGCGGAGAATCAGAATGAACTGGTAAAGCTTGTGACCGGACATAAGATTACGCAGAATGCTTTTACGAGAATTGATATACCGGAAGATGCAGTTACAAGTGTCGGTATGGATATTACCGGACATAAGACCGGTGAGTACTCCTATATCAGTACCAACGATATCTTTTCGGCGATCATGGTGAATTTTACAGCGGAAAAAGATGAAGATCTGTATCTGGAATGTGCGGACACGAAGCCTCAGTGCATCGAAATAAAAGTGAATGATGAGGTAACAGCATCTACAAACTATACGGATTCAGCGGACTTTTATCATGTAGGTCAGGTAAAGACAGGAGACACTGTACAGATTCGGATGTATGCGATAAGAATTCGGCTGTATACAACAGCAGTCAAAGACCAGGAGGGAACGAAAGCATTTGCATTGTATTCCTTAGATCCGGATGTAGTGAAAGCTTTTGAAGAATATACAGAGATGCATCAAATGACATTTGATGGATATGATGGCAATACTTTAAATAGCCATATAATGGCAGAAAAGGCCGGCATTTTATATCTGGCAGTTCCATATAATCAGGGATTCACAGCTGCTGTAGATGGGAAAAAGGCAGTTCCTGTAAAGATCGGAACCGGTTTGATGGGTGTTCCGGTAGAAGCAGGGGAGCATGTAATTACACTGACCTATCATACACCTTATCTGATGGCAGGTGTATGTCTGTCTGTGATTGGAATATTAATACTGGCAGGATATGTGTTGATCCGCCGGAAAAAATCATCTGATAAATAATGGATACAAATTATCAGCTTATAGGAAGGCTGATTTTGAAAAAACAGATCATAATAAATTCTTATAATAAAAACAGGCAACCTGAGTGCGGTCGCGCAGGTCAAGCTTCATAAGAATATTACTGAGATAATTGCGGACGGTTCCTTCCGAAAGAAAGAGCTGCTCCGCAATTTCTTTGTTATTCAGACCGTCAGCAACCAGTCTTATCAGTTCAAATTCTTTTTCTGTCAGATTGTAGGACAGATAATCAAAATGATCCTCAGCCTGTAACAGGGCAGGGATCTTGTTCATGATCTCATTTCCGAAGACGGTTTGTCCGTTGTGTACGGCAGTGATCGCAGATGCAACTGTCTCAAAATCCTGTTTTAAGATGTAGCCCTTTGCACCGATCCGAATGGCTTTGATGATATAGTCATCATCAGCGAAGGTAGTAAGCAGAAGAATCTTTGCATCCGGGTGGCTGGCAATGATCTCTTTCGATGCGGTCAGACCATCCATACCTTCCATCCGGATATCCATTAACAGAACGTCAGGGATATAAGTATCGTACAGGGAGATGGCATCGTGACCATTTGCTCCGGTCGCAAGTACAGTAATGTCTGAGTAGGATTCTAATATGATCTTTAAAGATGCACTGACAAATGCATCATCATCAACAATTATAATATTCATGCAGTTCTGTCTCCTTTTCGTGTATGTTTTGGAATACTGACAAACAGGCGGAATCCGGAATTGGTTGAGATCTGTAAAGTGCCGGATAAGGATTGGACTCGTTCCCGGATATTGTTAAGTCCGATGCCAGGGGAGTCTGTAAGGTGAATGTCTGTTCCGTTGTCATGGATGGTCAACTGATAGAAGCCCGGATGTTCCCGGATCAGAATCGAGAGTTGATCACCATTGCTGTGCTTTACGGCATTAGTGATCGCTTCTTTGGCAATGCTGATAAGGCAGTATTTGATATCTTTTGGAACAATATTGCCCATATCATATTCAAATGAAGTATCAAAACCTGTTATGTCATTTAACATATCCTGAATGGCAGCTTTCGTATCAATGGATTCATCGTGAAGGTCGTGTACACTTGCTCGTATACTGTTCATGGCAGTATCCAGCGTAGTGCGGAGATCGGAAAGAGGATTTGTAAGGATCGGTTCTTTGTTGATTGTCTGGATCGCGCCAACCTGAAGAATGGATCTGGTGAGCATGTGACCGACATTATCATGAATCTCTCTGGCAATACGATTTCTCTCTTTCAGGGTTGCGGTATAGATCCTGTTATCCTGTTCCTTCTGGATCATGCGGATTCGTTCTTTTGCCAGAAGTTCCCTTGCCTCCGAGGTATCTGTAAGGTGCTTCATCTGTTGGTGAAGGTCAGTGAGCTCTGTGGTCAGATATCCGTACAAGATGCTGCACAGACAGAGAACACATATTAAAAGAAGAGTTTCCGCAGAAAATTTTGTGGCTGACAGAATGATGGGAAGAACCCCGATGGGAACAGTATAACAGACCGGCCGCCTGCTCAGATAGAAGCAGAAAAGCGGAAGAAATACAACAAACTCAGGGATCAGACAGCACAGAATAAATATGCCAGCATGGATCAGAGCCAGAACTGCAGGTGAGAGCCTGTCAGCAATCAGCATCGTGCCAAAGGCAAGGATAATCGCAAGCAGTATATATATTACGCTGTGTGTGGATATCGAAAAAGTGTGAATACACATAATACAGCATATTGCAAATATAAGCAGTCGTGTCAGGATTTGCTTCATAACTTCCCCTTGTATATAGACAGGTCACGCGAGTGTCAGATACTTGCGTGAACCGGATCGAATTCATAAGTGACGATATAAGTATACCTGTTGGAAAATACAGCGTCAATTGACTACGGTTGAAAAACTCCGGATTTTAAAAGAATGTGACAAATGTCATATTACGGATGTGAAGATTGACACTGAACAGAATTATCCCGGTATGGTAGAATGACAGCATAACATGGAAAATATGCGATGGGTTTCAGGTTTGATGCTTGAAGAACCGATAGCATCCGAATAGAAAATGAATGAGGAGACAGTTATGGAATATGCGATTGAAGTAAAAGATCTGGTGAAACGATATAAAGATTTTGTAGCATTATCACACTTTGATCTGGAGGTAAAAGAGGGCGAGATCTTCGGCCTGCTTGGACCAAATGGATCGGGCAAGACGACAACGATCAACTGTATCTTGTCCCTGCTTACATACGATCAGGGCGATGTCCGGGTATTTGGTAAGAAGATGACATCGACGAGTTACGATCTGAAACGGGAAATCGGTGTAGTAATGCAGAATGTGGCTGTATTTGATGAAATGACGGTATATGAGAATATCGATTATTTCTGTGGGCTGTATATCAGGGATAAAGAGACAAGAAAACAGTATGTAGAGGATGCGATCGCATTTGTCGAGCTTCAGGACTATAAGAAATTCCTGCCGAAAAAGTTGTCAGGAGGACTTCTCAGACGATTAAATATTGCATGTGGAATCGCACATAAACCGAAGCTGATCTTTTTTGATGAACCGACGGTGGCGGTAGACCCACAGAGCCGGAACAAGATCTTAGAGGGAATTGTCGAGCTTAATAAGAAGGGTGCGACGATCATCTACACTTCTCATTACATGGAAGAGGTCGAACAGATCTGCAGCCGAATATTGATCATGGATAAAGGACAAAAGGTCGCCCTTGGCACGAAGGAAGAACTGAAAAAAATGATAAAGAAGACGGAGAGTATCTTCATAGAAGCTCCTGCACTGACAGATGAACAACTGCTGGAACTGAAACAGCTTCCGCATGTGTATGACAGTTCATATCAGGATGGAATGTTGAAACTGATCTACTCCGGTGGAAATCACAATCTGATCCGGGTTATGGAATATATGAAGGAGCATGCGGTATTATTTGGAAAAGTATATACTGAGCTTCCGAGTCTGAATGATGTGTTCCTTGAGATCACAGGAAAGACACTTCGGGATTAGGAGGGGTGGATATGTTTTGGCATAATTTTAAATATGCAGGTAAAATGCTGCTGAAAGGCAAAGATACGCTGTTTTGGACGATACTGTTTCCAATTGCATTATTCACATTCATGTACATGGCATTTGGAAATATTATGGAAAAGGATGAAATGTTTAAAGATATCCCGGTTGCAGTTGTGAGGGATGGCGAGAACGATACTGCACTTATGATGGTGCTGTCCACGCTCTCCATGGACGGCGAGAATAAACGGATCGATATGGAGGTGCTCAGTGAGAAAGAAGCACTTCAGAAGTTAAATGATGGAGAAGTGACCGGTGTGATTTATACATCAGATGCCAGTCTGACTGTGAAGCAGAGTGACACCAAGGAGTCGATCCTGGAATCAATCCTGAATCAGTATAAACAGATGGAACAGATGTATCTGAATCTGATGCAGAAGGACCCGGAGGCTGCACCGGAGATCATTCAGAAGGCGGTACAGAGTGATGCAGTATATTATGAAGAGATTTCCACATCGGACGGATGCCAGAATGAGTATTATAATTATTTCTATGCAGTGCTTGCTATGAGCTGCCTGTTTTCTTCTTTTGCCGGAATCACAAGAATGCACAAGCTGCAGGCAAATGAAAGTGCGCTTGGAATGCGTCGTTGCCTGTCGCCAAATCCTAAACTTGTGACCGTTCTGGCGGAGTATCTGGCATTACTGCTGGTTCAGTTTGCCGCAGAGGTTATCACTGTGATCTATATGCGGCTGTTCGGTGTACAGTTTGGTACGAAATATCCGGCTATTTTACTGGTACTTTTTATCGCATGTAATATTGGTATTGCCGGGGGAATGCTGCTGGGTTCCTGGTCAAAATGCTCATATGGAGGAAAGATTGGAATTGCGGTAGCAGTCAGCCTGACCTTCTCTTTTATGGCGGATCTGATGGTTCATGGAATTAAAAACAGTATTGAAGATAAACTTCCGATTCTGAACCGGATCAATCCGGCAGTGCTGGTAACGGACTGTCTTTATGCACTTAATGTGTATGATAACTATGATCGTTATTTCAGAAATATCCTGATCTTAACCGGTATGGCTGTCTGTCTGCTTGGAGCGAGTATTCTGGTCTTAAGGAGGAATAAATATGCAAGTGTTTAAATCCTATTTTAAAATCTTAAATAAGAAAAAAGGCATGATGCTGATGTATATTGGGATCTTTGCAGGCATTATCTTTGGGTTTATTCTGCCGAATGCCGATAAAACGGAGGATGAATATAAGAGCATGAAGTGCAAATTTGCCTGGTTTGATTATGACCGGACGGCAGAAAGTGAAGAACTGTTTTCGTATCTTGATCAGGCACATAAACATGTGGAATTAAAGACAGATACAACGGAAGCGATGCAGGACAGTCTGTTTAACAGGGATACAGACTGTATCGTCCGCATTAAAAAAGGCTATGCGGATCATCTGGGCAAAGAAGATCTCTCTGATTATATCGAGATCGTTGCAATTCCGAACCGGAGCAAGGTAGAACTGTTTGAATCGGATGTGAATAAATATATTTCTTATCTGAATGCATATTTTGAAGCCGGATATGACCGGGTGGAGGCAGCAGCTCGGGTGAATGAATTGTTTCAGACCAGAACGAACGTAACGATGACAACCGAAGACCATGGCGGAAAACATAGTACGAGATATACATTTTTCAGTTATCTGGGCTGGATACTTGTGGTCATGATGATCGAAGGTGTAAGTCCGGTACTGATCGTTTACGACAAAAAAGAATTAAGAGAACGGATCGCGAGTTCAGCATATAAATATTCAAATATGACAAAAGAGATTCTGCTCGGAACGATCGTGACAGGATTTCTTGGATGTGCTGTATTTGCAGTTGGAGGATGCGTTGTATTCAGAAAAGAAATGTTTACGGCAGCAGGACTTGGGAATCTGCTCAATATGGTCTGCTACATGTTTGTAGCCATGGCACTTGCTTTTCTTGCAAGTAAGGTAGTAAAAAATGAGGAGGGCTTCAGCATGATCGGCAATATAGTGTCCCTTGGTATGGCGTTCCTGTCCGGTATATTTGTCCCGATAGAATTTCTTGGAACAGGAGTTGTGAAGCTGGCACATTTCCTTCCGGCTTACTGGTATGTCAGAGTCGTTGATCTTCTGGACTATGCAACAAAGATACCATCAGAGGCTTATCTGTATATGGGCATCGAGCTGCTGTTTGCAGCCGCTATCATCACGATCGCCATCGTGATCGACCGTGCCAAAAACCACCGCCTGGTGGCGTGAAAATATTTTAAATAAATTAAAAATTTGAAATCTTTTAATTTTTATTTTTAGAATAAAACGACAAGTAATTTTTATTTAAAACAGAAAATTCCTTAGATGAAAAAACTACCATGCAACAATCATATTCCACACTGGTATGTAACAAGGTTGTTTGATTATTGAGATAAAATGGAAGATGCATTACTATCATGAAGCAAGCCTTTTTCAACACAGGTTCTTAGTGAGTCGCCATAGGCGAGGAGTTTAGCACCGTTGCGTTGAAATAGAGTGCAAACGACTTGCGGAATAATATGTAATACATCTTCCATTTTTATTTAATCATTTAGGATATAACCTTGCGTAACACCTTGTGTGTGGTGTGATGTTGCACGGTAGTTTATCATTTATGGAATTTTTCGTCCTAAAAATTATTTGTCGTTGTTCTTGTTCTTCTCGTTCATCATTGCACGAACTTTCATGGAAAGACCGAACAGGTTGATGAATCCGGTTGCATCCTTGTGGTCATACAGTTCACCGGTAGTGAAGCTTGCAAGACTCTCAGAATACAGAGAATATGGAGAAGTTGTTCCGGCTTTGATGATATTTCCTTTGTACAGTCTCATCTTAGTCTGACCGGTAACGGTTTCCTGCGTCTTTTCAACAAAGGCCTGAAGAGCTTCACGAAGAGGGCAGAACCACTTTCCTTCGTATACAAGATCAGCAAACTTGGTTGCTACGAGCTTCTTGTATGCAAGTGTTTCACGATCCAGGGTCAGCTCCTCTAACTGTTTGTGGGCTTCCATCAGAATCGTTCCGCCAGGAGTTTCATAAACACCACGGGACTTCATACCGACAACACGGTTTTCTACGATATCAATAATACCGATACCATGTTTGCCGCCTAAACGGTTTAATTCACGGATAATATCAGATACTTTCATCTTTGTACCATTAATTGCAGTTGGGATACCCTTTTCAAAATCAAGGGTCAGATATTCATCTTCGTCCGGTGCCTTTTCAGGAGTAACACCGAGAACCAGAAGATCATCGTAGTTTGGTTCATTTGCAGGATTCTCAAGCTCCAGACCTTCATGGCTGATGTGCCAGATGTTACGGTCACGGCTGTAAGAATGAGCAGCATCAAATGGAAGATTGATGCCGTGTGCCTGACAGTATGCGATCTCTGCATCACGGGAATCCAGCTTCCATTCCGGCTGTCTCCATACAGCGATAACCTTGATGTCAGGAGCAAGGGCCTTGATCGAAAGCTCGAATCTTAACTGATCATTTCCTTTTCCTGTTGCACCATGACAGATAGCAACAGCACCTTCCTTACGGGCAACCTCAACTAATTTTTTAGCGATCAGAGGTCTTGCGAAAGAAGTACCAAGTAAATATTTATTCTCATATACAGCATCTGCCTGAACGGTTGGCATAATGTATTCATCACATAATTCATCAACAACATCCAGAATGTATAACTTGGAAGCACCTGAATATTTTGCTCTTTCGTCCAGTCCATCCAGTTCACTTTCCTGTCCTACATCGATGCAGGCACAGATAACATCGTAATCATAAGTTTCTTTTAACCAAGGGATGATAGCTGTTGTATCAAGACCGCCTGAGTATGCAAGAACAACTTTGTCTTTTGCCATTTCTAAATCCTCCTTAAAATCTGTCTGGAATATATTTTTTATTGATGTTATATATATTCCGTTCATTGAATAAAGGACACATCGTCCTGTCTGCAAATAAATATATAACGGTAATGAATATTATGCAAGTGTTTTTTGAATAGATAAATGGAAAAAATAAAAAAGAAGTAAAATGCAGAAAAACAGAATTTACAATATGAAAGAGGGATAATGCAAAAAAATATACATATTAAATGAAAAGAATAAAATATGAATATTTTACATTTCATAATGAATATTATTCATACTGCTATAGAATTACAGGAGATATGTATTTGTATATTATGAATAGAAAGTCGGAGCAAATCAGAAAAAAATAGTAGAAATAAGAAAAAATAGGAATAATGTTTGAGTATCTTGTAGAAATGCTATATAATATAATAGATTGTGATTACTGTTTAATAGGGACATGAATGAGGAAGACAGAAGGTAGAAAGCACGGTCGTATATGATAATAATTCGGATGAAAAGAATGAAAAGTTTTTGATCAACAGGAGGAATTAGAGATGAAAGGCATTATTTTAGCCGGAGGATCTGGAACAAGGTTATATCCATTGACAAAAGTAACATCGAAGCAGCTGCTTCCTATCTATGATAAACCGATGATCTATTATCCGATGTCGGTTTTGATGAATGCAGGAATCCGTGACATATTGATTATTTCGACGCCACAGGATACTCCAAGATTTGAGGATCTGTTGGGAGATGGAAGCCAGTTTGGTGTAAACCTTACTTATGCGGTACAGCCAGCACCGGATGGACTGGCGCAGGCATTTGTTATTGGTGCAGATTTCATAGGTGATGATACAGTTGCCATGGTTCTTGGCGATAATATTTTTGCAGGCCACGGACTTAAAAAGAGATTACGCGCAGCTGTTCAGAATGCGGAAAATGGCAAGGGAGCAACAGTATTTGGTTATTATGTAGATGATCCTGAACGGTTTGGAATTGTTGAATTTGACAAGGACGGACGTGCGATCTCAATCGAGGAAAAACCGGAAAAACCAAAGAGTAATTATTGTGTAACAGGTCTCTATTTTTATGATAATAAAGTCGTTGAATATGCAAAGAATCTGAAACCATCTGCCAGAGGAGAGCTTGAGATCACAGATCTGAATCGTATTTATCTTGAGCATCAGCAGTTAAATGTAGAGCTTCTTGGACAGGGATTTACATGGCTTGATACAGGTACACATGAGAGCCTGGTCGATGCTACGAACTTTGTAAAGACGATAGAACAGCATCAGCACAGAAAGATCGCATGCCTTGAGGAGATTGCATACCTGAATGGATGGATTTCCAGAGAAGAAGTTCTGGAAGTATATGAAGTTCTGAAGAAGAATCAGTACGGACAGTATCTGAAGGATGTATTAGATGGCAAGTATCTGGATGTACTTGCATAGTTTTTACAGATAAAAGATAGATTGAGGAGAAAATAAAAAATGAGTAAAACAATCATAGTAACAGGTGGAGCCGGCTTTATTGGTTCAAATTTTATATTTCATATGCTTGATAAATATCCGGAATATCGTATCGTATGTCTGGATAAACTTACATACGCAGGTAATTTGTCAACGCTTGAGCCTGTAATGAAAAATCCGAATTTCAGATTTGTAAAAGCAGATATTTGTGACAGAGATGCCGTTTACCGGTTATTTGAGGAAGAAAAGCCGGACATTATCGTAAATTTTGCAGCGGAGAGTCATGTAGACAGAAGTATTGAGAATCCGGATATCTTTCTAAAGACAAATATTATGGGTACAGCAGTTCTTATGGATGCATGCAGAAAATATGGAATTGGGAGATATCATCAGGTATCTACCGATGAAGTATATGGAGATCTGCCACTTGACAGACCGGATCTGTTCTTTACAGAAGAAACACCGATCCATACAAGTTCACCTTACAGCAGTTCAAAGGCAGCAGCAGATCTTCTGGTGCTCGCATATCACAGAACTTATGGACTGCCTGTCAGCATATCCAGATGTTCGAATAACTATGGGCCATATCATTTCCCTGAGAAGCTTATCCCTTTAATGATTGCAAATGCATTGAATGACAAGCCTCTTCCTGTATATGGTGAGGGGCTGAATGTTCGTGACTGGTTATATGTAGAAGATCATTGCAAGGCTATCGATCTGATCATTCATAAAGGACGTGTCGGTGAAGTTTATAATGTCGGCGGTCATAATGAGAAGCAGAATATTGAGATCGTTAAGCTCATCTGTAAAGAACTTGGAAAGCCTGAATCTCTGATCACACATGTCGGTGATCGCAAGGGGCACGACATGCGTTATGCAATCGATCCAACAAAGATCCATAATGAACTTGGATGGCTTCCGGAGACAAAGTTTGAAGATGGAATAAAGAAGACAATTCAGTGGTATCTGGATAACAGAGAATGGTGGGAGACTATTATCTCAGGAGAATACCAGAATTACTATGAGAAGATGTATAGCAATCGTTAATTTGCGGGAAAGAGGTAGCGGAGGAGATAACAGATGAAAGTATTGGTTACCGGAGTAGGTGGTCAGCTTGGCTATGATGTAATGAATGAACTTGCAAAAAGAGGGCATGAAGGTATCGGAACCGATCTGGCTGAAGCTTACAGCGGGGTGCAGGATGGTACGCCGGTATGCAGTATGCCATATGCAAGACTGGATATTACAGATATACAGGCTGTTAAACAGATGTTTTCAGAGTTTCGACCGGATGTTGTTATTCATTGTGCTGCATGGACAGCAGTAGATTTGGCAGAAGATGAGGACAAACAGGAAACGGTATATGCAGTAAATGCAAAAGGAACTGAATATATAGCGGAAGCATGTAAAAAACTTGACTGTAAGATGATTTATATCAGTACGGATTATGTATTTAATGGTCAGGGGACGGATCCGTGGCAGCCTGATTGTAAGGACTATGCGCCACTAAATGTATATGGAAAATCGAAGCTTCAGGGGGAACTGGCAGTCAGCAGCCTTCTGGATAAATATTATATCGTGCGTATTGCATGGGTATTTGGTACAAATGGCAAGAACTTTATAAAAACCATGTTGAATGTGGGCAAAAGTCATGATACAGTACAGGTTGTAAATGATCAGATCGGAACGCCAACGTACACGTATGATCTGGCAAGGCTTCTTGTTGATATGGCTGAGACAGACCGTTATGGCTATTACCATGCTACGAATGAAGGTGGATATATTTCATGGTATGATTTTACCTGCGAAATATATAGGCAGGTGGGATATGCAACAAAGGTAGTTCCTGTTACAACTGCTGAATATGGTTTGTCAAAAGCAGCAAGACCATTTAACAGCAGATTGGATAAGACAAAGCTGGTAGAAAATGGATTTGAATTACTGCCAACATGGCAGGATGCTTTAAGCAGATATTTAAAAGAGGTAGAGAAACAAAATGGGACAGATTAAAGTTACAAAAGCACCGATAGATGGATTATATATTATCGAACCTGCAGTACATGGAGACAGCAGAGGGTATTTTATGGAGACTTATAATCAGAAGGATATGGAAGAAAATGGGCTGAACATGGTATTTGTTCAGGATAATCAGAGCATGTCTACAAAAGGTGTGCTTCGCGGACTTCATTTTCAGAAGAAATATCCACAGGGTAAGCTTGTAAGAGTGATCAAAGGTGTCGTATATGATGTTGCTGTCGATCTGAGATCGGGCAGCGAGACATATGGAAAATGGTATGGCGTGGAATTAACGGAGGAGAATAAGAAGCAGTTCTATATCTCGGAAGGTTTTGCACATGGATTTTTGGTTTTGTCAGATACAGCAGAGTTCTGTTATAAGGTAACAGATTTCTATCATCCTGGTGATGAGGGCGGCTTGGCATGGAATGATCCCGAAATCGGTATTGAATGGCCAAAACTCTGTGGAGAATATCAGGGAAATGCAAGTGCAGAAGGTTATCATCTGGAAGATGGAACTGCACTGAACCTGAGTGATAAAGATCAGAAATGGCTTGGATTAAAAGAAACATTTAAGTTTTAATAAAGTTTTTAGTTGCAGAGAGGATGTCTTTCACTAATGGATAATAAGACTACACAGTATGATAAACGTCTATCGGAATACAGGGACAGACTGTTACAACGGAATAAGGAAATGACAATGGATGATGATGATCTGATCGATTCGATCATTAATCGGAATGAACCGGAAAACAGCGAAACTGACAGCACAGCTGATGATAAGTCTGAGAAAAAGGCAGACTCTGTATCAGAGACTTCTCCGGCGAAAAAAACACCGGTATCGGAATCCTATAAGGAATATGCAGACAAATTAGAGTCTGTTTTAAAAGAAGTAGGAGTTGCGACGGAAGAGAAGAAAAAGCCTGAACCGAAGCAGTCGTCAGAGAGAAAAAAAGAGAACCGTGCAGATGAAGAACGGAAGCGTCTTGCTTATAAGGAACTCGGCTATGATAAGCAGAAGCAGGAAGATACTGTGGAATCCGACGAAGATACAGATGGGATGGAAGATGAACATACATTTGCTGACGTATTTGCAAGTTTGAAAGAAAATGTCCGGGATGCAGTAGATGAGGCTGAGAAGAAAGTAAGAAACCGAAAGCTTTCCGGCGGAGAATCCGGTGATGGAAGAAAGAAACTGCCGTTTCGACTGAATACACTTGGCAAATGGGCGGTTGCAGGAATTGCATTGTTTATAGTTTTCTTGATTCTGACAATCAGTTATGTATCGGCGAATAAGTCTTATAAGTATAATCAGATGGATATTCGCCCGATCAAGAGCAGTGATCTGGTGGTTAATGATGGCGTAAAAGAGCAGACAAAGGGTTACACAACGATCGCACTCTATGGTGTTGATTCCAGAGATTCAAACCTGAATACAGGTACGAACAGTGATGCGATCATTCTTCTCAGTATAAATAATGATACAAAAGAAGTTAAGATGGTTTCCGTATATCGGGATACATTGTTGCAGATACAGAGTGATTCTCCGATAACGCAGAAAGTAAATTATGCATATCAGCTGGGTGGAGCATTGATGTCGATCAATACATTAAATGCAAATCTGGATCTTGATATATCAGATTATATTACCGTTGATTTTAATGCAATGGCAGATATTATCAATGCGCTGGGAGGCGTAGAGGTAACGGTAACAGAAGATGAAGTGAATAATCTGAATAAGAATCTCGCAGAACAGATCGGTATATCAGGCAAATACTCAGATGGTGTTCATGATGCAGGTACAAAGGTATTAAATGGACAGCAGGCAGTAGCATATTCCAGAATCCGGAGTACAGGAAAAGGAGACATTACCAGAACAATGAGACAGCGGACTGTATTGCTTGGTCTGATGAACAAGATGGTAAATGCAGACAGCAAGATGATATCTAATCTGATTGATGTGTCATTTAGCTGTATATCAACCAGCCTTACAAAGAATGAAGTGACATCTTTGGCAAAAAATGTTGCTGATTATAAGATTACAGGTAATACGGGATTCCCATTTGTCTATACACCGATGTCTTTAGACAATAAGGGCAGTGTGATCGTTACAGCAGATCTGAATGTAAATGTTACAGCACTGCATGAATATTTGTATGGAACATCGGGCTATACTCCGTCTGGTACAGTGGTGGCCATAAGTACAGAAGTATCATCAGAGACAGGGGTATCGGCGACAGAAGGAATCGATATAGATAAGGTATCTGGAGAAACGGCTGTTACAACGCAGGAAAGCAGTGAAGACCAGAGCGAAACTGCAACGGATAGTTCGGAGACAGATTCGTCCGAAGATACAGGTTCAACAACAGAGGTGCAGACAATTACAGCACCACCAGAGGGTATGATCGAAAATGAATAATACCGGAAGACATCTGGAGTCTGTCAGAGGTTTTACAGCAGCGTTGGTGATAGCTTTATGCATGCTGTTAATACTGTTTGAAAAATACGGTCAAATGAAGTATGTTCGAGCAGATGAGACCGGAATGATAGAGACGGAAAGTTCAGAGACTTTACCATATGGGATATTTTGCAGCCGGAATGCTGACAATGTTTTTCCGGAATGTGGCATATTGCTTCGTGATTGGATCAAAGATACAAGACAGAACCTTGCATGGGCAGGTATGACAGAGCAGTATATCGGTCATATGAGTTTACATGATAAGATATGTCAGATGATGTTTGCAGACCCTGAAAATCTGGTGTTGAGTCATGATGTGACCAAGATGGATAAGGAGCTTAAGACGGCACTTAAGAAGTATCCTGTGGGGGGTATCATGCTAAAGTCGAAGAATATACAGACAGAAAAGCAGCTGAAAAAGCTGTTGAAGAAAATGCAGGATGTTTCTGATATTACACTGTTTCTTGCCGTAGATGAAGAAGGTGGAACAGTCAGCCGTGTAATGCAGAAATTTGGAAATATAGATGGCGGCGATATCGGCTCGATGTACGATTACAGAAATCTGGGCATAGATACCGCGTATGAGAATGCGCGACAGATTGGGGACAATCTTTCATATTATGGGTTTAACCTTGATTTTGCTCCGGTAGCAGATGTCTGGTCGAATCCGAAAAATACTGTTATAGGAAAGCGGGCTTACAGCAATCTCTACAGCGAAGTTGCTGAATTGATTCCTTATGCGGTGCGGGGCTTTCATGCAGGTGGAGTGCTATGTACGTTAAAACATTTTCCGGGACATGGAAATACGAAAGAAGATTCTCATTATGGAAATGCATATGTATATGAGACGAAAGAAAACCTTGAAAATAATGAATTCCAGTCGTTTCGGGCAGGAATTGATGCGGGAGCTGACTTTGTGATGGTCGGACATATGATCGTAACTGATATATCGAATATTCCATCTGATCTGTCGAAGGAGATTGTGACGGATATTCTTCGTATGGAACTTGGTTTCTCCGGTGTGATCATTACGGATTCATTGCAGATGGAAGCAATCACCGATACATATTCGGCCGGGGAGGCCGCAATTTATGCCATAGCTGCAGGAAATGATATGATACTGGAGTCGGAAAATCTGGAACAGGCAGTTGAGGGAATAAAGCAGGCAGTAAAAGATCAGATTATTGCGGAAAACCGAATCAATGAAAGCGTAAGAAGAATTTTGGTGATGAAGCATGCCATTATTGAGAAAAAATAGACCGGATTGACAAATTCAAATACAAAACGAATGCAATGCGAATTACATATTTTGATACAAAAAGGCACGATTTTAATGGAAAAACCATTATAATTGTGTCTTTTTAATTTACAATAGCAGATAATGAACATACAAAATACTTTATAAAATTAAGTTTGCAAACTATCTGACAATTTGGCGAAAAAAGTTGTTTACAAACGGAAAAAAAGATAGTATGATTACAAATCATAAAAAGCACAGAGTTGTATTTGAGAATTACTATCAGATAATCGGGCTATAAGATCTCAACAGACACTGGCAATAAGTTGGAAAGGAAAACGAGCATGGAAGATAACAGAAACGTAGTAAATCCAGGGTTATATAGTGAAGAATACGAACATGATAACTGTGGTATCGGCGCAGTTGTTAATATCAAAGGTATTAAGACACATGATACCGTAAATAATGCATTAAAGATTGTTGAAAATCTGGAACACAGAGCAGGAAAAGATGCAGAAGGAAAGACCGGTGATGGTGTAGGTATCCTTCTTCAGATTTCACATAAGTTTTTTAAGAAGACAGTTGCAGAACTCGGATATGATCTGGGTAAGGAACGTGATTATGGTATTGGTATGTTTTTCTTCCCACAGGATGAACTGCCAAGAAAACAGGCAATGAAGATGTTCGAAGTTATTGTCGAGAAAGAGGGGCTTGAGTTCCTCTGCTGGAGAATGGTTCCGACTACTCCTGGAATCCTAGGCAAGAAAGCAGTGGATGTTATGCCGTGTATCATGCAGGCATTTATCAAGAGACCTGATAGTGTGAAACCGGGGCTTGATTTCGACCGTAAGCTTTATTTTGTCAGAAGAATATTTGAAGAAAGTAATGATGATACTTATGTACCATCCCTTTCCAGTAAAACGATCGTATATAAAGGTATGTTCTTAGTTGGAGAACTTCGTAAGTTTTATAACGACCTTCAGGATCCTGATTATGAATCAGCAATCGGACTTGTACATTCCAGATTCTCAACGAATACAACTCCTAGCTGGCTTCGGGCGCATCCATATCGTTACCTTTGTCATAACGGTGAGATCAATACGATCCGCGGAAATGAAGATAAGATGATCGCCAGAGAAGAGACGATGGAATCCACGATCATGCAGGATGAGATGTATAAGGTTATGCCTGTGCTTGATCCAAACGGATCTGATTCGGCAAGACTGGATAACTGTCTTGAATTCCTTGTATTAAATGGTATTCCGCTCCCACTTGCAGTTATGATCACGATTCCTGAACCATGGGAAAATGATCGGTTTATGAGCCAGGAAAAGAAAGACTTCTATCAGTATTATGCAACAATGATGGAGCCTTGGGACGGTCCGGCATCGATCCTGTTTACAGATGGAGATATCATGGGGGCAGTGCTTGATCGTAACGGACTCAGACCTTCCAGATATTATATAACAGATGACGATTATCTGATCCTTTCATCTGAAGTCGGTGTGTTAGAGGTTGACCCTTCCAAGATTGTGAAAAAAGACCGCCTGAGACCGGGACGTATGCTGTTGGTCGATACAGTGAACGGCAGGCTGATATCAGATGATGAGATCAAAGAGAAATATGCAAAAGCAAAACCATATGGCGAATGGCTTGACAGTAATCTGGTTCATTTAAATGATCTTAAGATACCTAATATACGTGTAGAAGAATACACAGATGAAGAGCGTGCAAAACTTCAGACTGCATTTGGTTATACATTTGAAGATTTCAAAAATACGATCTATCCAATGGCTGAAAAAGGGGCAGAGGCAATCAGTGCGATGGGAACTGATACTCCACTTGCAGTGTTATCAAACAGCCATAAACCATTGTTTAATTACTTTAAGCAGTTATTTGCGCAGGTAACAAATCCTCCAATTGATGCAATCCGTGAGGAGATTGTTACATCTACTTCTGTATATCTTGGAAAGGATGGAAATATTCTGGAAGAGAAGCCGGAGAATTGTCATGTATTAAAAATCCATAATCCGATCCTTACAAATACAGACCTCTTAAAGATTAAAAATATGAAGGTAGAGGGACTTAAGGTTGGTGTTCTTCCAATTCTTTATTATAAGAACACATCACTTGAAAAAGCACTGGATCGATTGTTTGTAGAAGCAGACAAGCTGTATCGTGACGGTGTGAATATCCTGATCCTTTCAGACCGTGGTGTGGATGAAACACATGTTGCGATTCCTTCATTATTAGCTGTTTCAGCCATGCAGAAGCATCTGGTAAGGACAAAGAAACGTACATCGGTTGCAATCATTCTCGAGAGCGCTGATCCAAGAAATGTTCATCATTTTGCAACACTGCTTGGTTATGGCGCATGTGCAGTTAACCCATATCTGGCGATCGAGACGATCAAACAGATGGTTGACAGCCATCTGTTAAATAAAGATTTCAATGCAGCTGTTGATGATTACAATTCAGCGATCATGCACGGCATTGTAAAGATTGCATCTAAGATGGGGGTGTCAACGATCCAGTCATATATGGGATCACAGATCTTTGAATGTATCGGACTTTCAAAAGAAGTTGTCGACAGATACTTTACAAATACCGTAAGCTGCATAGGTGGTTCCGGAATTAAAGAGATCGAGGAGACGGTAGATGCCCTTCATTCATCCGCATTTGATCCACTTGGACTTGATACCAACCTTGCACTGACAAGTATTGGTGCACATAAGTTCAGAAGCGGTAAGGAAGAACACCTGTATAACCCACAGACGATCTATCTGTTACAGCAGGCAACCAGACGTGGTGATTATAATCTGTTCAAGCAGTACACCGCATGTCTGGAAGACGAGACAAAACCATTCCATCTGAGAGGTTTGATGGAATTCAAATATGCAGAAAATCCAGTTCCAATGGAAGAAGTAGAGCCGGTAGAATCAATCGTAAAACGATTCAAGACAGGTGCTATGAGTTATGGCTCTATCTCACAGGAAGCACATGAATGTATGGCGATCGCAATGAATACGATCGGCGGTAAATCAAATTCCGGTGAAGGTGGAGAATCTATTGAACGATTAACGATAGGAAAAGATGGCAAGAACCGTTGTTCCGCTATCAAGCAGGTTGCATCAGGACGATTCGGTGTTACATCCAGATATCTGGTCAGTGCCAAGGAGATCCAGATCAAGATGGCACAGGGAGCAAAACCCGGTGAAGGTGGACATCTTCCGGGAGGCAAGGTATATCCTTGGATTGCAAAGACAAGATTATCCACTCCGGGTGTCAGCCTGATCTCACCACCACCTCATCATGATATTTATTCGATCGAGGATCTGGCGCAGTTGATCTATGACTGTAAGAATGCAAACCGTGATGCCAGAATCTCTGTAAAACTGGTATCAGAAGCAGGTGTGGGTACAGTTGCAGCCGGTGTTGCAAAGGCAGGAGCACAGGTTATCCTGATCTCCGGTTACGATGGAGGTACCGGTGCAGCACCGAATAACTCCATTCATTATGCAGGTCTTCCTTGGGAGCTTGGTCTGGCAGAGACACACCAGACGTTAATAAAGAATGATCTTCGTAACAAAGTCATCCTTGAAACTGATGGTAAGCTGATGACCGGACGTGATGTTGCGATAGCAGCTATGCTCGGTGCAGAGGAATTCGGATTTGCGACAGCTCCACTGGTAACAATGGGCTGTGTAATGATGCGAGTATGTAATCTGGATACTTGCCCGGTTGGTATCGCTACACAGAATCCGGAGCTTCGTAAGAGATTCAAGGGCAAACCGGAATATGTCATTAACTTTATGAAATTTATCGCAGAAGAGCTTCGTGAATATATGTCGAAGCTTGGTGTCAGAACAGTGGATGAGCTGGTAGGACGTTCTGATCTGTTGTATGCAGGTCAGGGAGCAAAAGACAGAAATGTTGATCTGTCGCTGATCATCAATAATCCATATATCGACGCACCTCAGAATAAGGTTAAATATAACGAGAAACATCCGTATGACTTCCAGCTGGAAAAAACGATCGATATGCGTATTCTGTTAAAGAAGCTTGGACCTGCCCTTGAAAAGGGTCAGAAGAAGAGCATCGAGATCGATGTAGTAAATACAGATCGTTCCGTTGGTACGATATTTGGATCAGAGATCACGAAGCGGTATGGAGATACCTTAGAGGATGATTCTTATCTTGTAAAATGTAACGGCGCAGGTGGACAGAGTTTTGGCGCATTTGTACCAAAGGGACTTACACTGGAGCTTGTCGGCGACAGCAATGATTATTTTGGAAAGGGACTTTCCGGTGGTAAATTGATCGTATATCCGCCACGTTCTGCAAAATTTGTTCATGAAGATAATATTATCATCGGTAATGTTGCGCTGTATGGAGCAACCAGTGGTAAAGCATATATCAATGGTGTAGCCGGTGAACGATTTGCCGTTCGTAACTCCGGTGCAACTGCAGTTGTAGAAGGTGTCGGCGATCATGGCTGTGAATATATGACAGGTGGTAAGGTAGTAGTCCTTGGACGTACCGGTAAGAACTTTGCCGCAGGTATGAGTGGCGGTATCGCATATGTACTGGACATGGAGAATGATCTGTATAAGCGCCTGAATAAGGAGATGATCCATGTTGAAGCTATAACTGATAAATATGAAATCAATGAACTGAAGCAGATGATCATGGATCATGTAAATTATACAAATTCAGAAGTAGGAAAACGAATTCTGGATAAGTTCAATGAATATCTTCCGAAATTCAAGAAGATCATTCCAAAAGATTACGAGAAGATGATGAACACGATCGTCGCACTGGAAGAAAAAGGTCTGAACAGTGAGCAGGCAACGATAGAAGCATTTTACAAGATTAAAAATGGAGGTAAATAGATATGGGAAAGCCAACGGGATTTTTAGAGTATGAAAGAAAAACCAGTATAGAGATCGCTCCGGAAGAAAGAATTAAGAATTTCAATGAATTCCATATACCATTAAGTCTTGAAGAACAGAAGATTCAGGCTGCCAGATGTATGGACTGTGGTGTTCCATTCTGTCAGGCAGGAATGATGATCGGCGGTATGGCATCCGGTTGTCCGTTGAATAACCTGATCCCTGAATGGAATGATATGATCTATAACGATAATTGGGAGCATGCTTATGCGAGACTGAGCAAGACCAATAATTTCCCTGAATTTACCAGCCGTGTATGCCCTGCTCTTTGTGAGAAAGCCTGTACTTGTAACATCAACGGAGATCCGGTGTCAGTTAGAGAGAATGAACGTGCGATCATTGAATATGCATATGCAAATGGTCTGGTAAATGATAAACCTCCAAAAGGAAAAACAGATAAAAAGGTTGCGGTGATCGGTTCCGGTCCATCTGGACTTGCTGTGGCAGACATGTTAAACAGCCGTGGACATGAGGTTACTGTATATGAGAGAAGTGACAGACCTGGTGGACTTCTGATGTATGGTATTCCGAATATGAAGCTGGAAAAAGAGGTGATCGACCGTAAGATCGCATATATGGAGAAACGAGGTATCCGTTTCGTTTTAAATACAGAGGTTGCAACAGGAAAATCTTCAGCAAAGTCACCATATCCAAAGGATGATCAGATCACGGGATATCTGAAGAATCCAAATCAGAAGTATGTAAAGGCAGAAGATCTGTTAAAGGAATATGATGCGGTTGTACTTGCCTGTGGGGCATCTAATCCAAGAGATATCAAGGCAGCAGGCAGAGATGCAAAGGGAATCTATTTTGCGGTAGATTTCTTAAAGACAACTACAAAGAGTCTTAGAAATTCAAAGTTTGCAGATAAACAGTTTGTGAACTGCAAGGGTAAAAATGTACTTGTCATTGGTGGTGGTGATACCGGTAATGACTGTGTGGGAACTGCCGTCAGAGAAGGAGCAAAGAGTGTCACTCAGCTTGAGATGATGCCAAAGCTTCCGGATCAGAGAACGGAGAATAACCCATGGCCGGAGTGGCCTAGAGTTTGCAAGACAGATTATGGCCAGCAGGAAGCAATCGCAGTATACGGACATGATCCACGTATCTATGAGACAACCGTTAAGGAGTTCTTAAAGGATAAGGATGGAAATGTCAAAGGTGCAAAATGCGTAAAGCTAGACTGGCAGAAAGATCCAAAGACCGGTCGTATGACTATGACTGAAGTGCCTGACAGTGAATATGTGATCGACTGTGAAGTTGTATTGATCGCGGCAGGATTCCTTGGAAGCCAGAAGTATGTGGCAGACAGCTTTGGTGTAGAATTAAATGAGCGTACAAATGTAAAGACTGCATGTCCGAAGTCTTATGCGACGAATGTTCCTAAGGTGTTTGTTGCAGGTGATATGCACAGAGGACAGTCATTGGTCGTATGGGCGATCCATGAGGGCAGAGAAGCAGCGGTTGCAGTTGATTCTATGCTGGTTGGATATACGAACCTTGTATAAGATGTTAGAAATAAATGAATAAAAAAGAAACTCTCTTTTGAGAAACAGATCAGGCATAGTCTGTTATTTGAAAGAGAGTTTTTTATTGCGAATTAAAACTGAATCACCATAAATTTAAATAAGCCCTTCTCACAAAGAAAAGGGCTTATCTAATATCTTCAACAACAAAGAAAAAATTATGAATTAAGAACTGTCTATATAGTATCGGATAATTATGAACAAATTATGACCATAAAAACAACGATTTGAAAATTTAAAGTAATATTTTTTTGACATAAAGTGTGCATTTGTGAGAATTAAACAAAAAAGGTTTATTCGCTTTGTGTATATTGATATTTTATCGATCCTCTGTTGTTCATAAATATATTCAGTGCAGTAAATGGTCAACCGGAAGATAAACCGGGAGTCCGTCTTTATACTGGAGAGATACTTCGCCAATGATAAGTGGACGAAGGTAATCGATCATTTCATCTGTAACATCATTTCCATCAGGATGAATCCAATCTAATGGTACGGATTTTGCTTCATTTGCAATTTTTGATACATCGGCCGACCGGATCACCCACTGATATGGATCGTTGGAGATACGATCGATCGTAACCATGATACCGGTCTTGCCCTCGGCAGCGTATTTGACAGCGGCCTGTCCGAGTGCAAAGGATTCGGTGATATCCGTTCTGGATGCAATGTGGCCGGCACAACGCTGTAATACATTTAATTCGATGGAACGAACCTTTACACCGATCTCATCACGTACAAGATATTCTAAAGCTTTTCCGGCACCGCTTAACTGTGCATGACCGAATTTGTCGGCAACGGCGGAATCAGAACTGATATAATTACCGTCAGCATCATGTATACCTTCTGAGACAGCAACGATAACTGTTTTCTGTTTACAAAGTTTATTTTTTACATCCTTTAAGAACTGTTCTTTTGAAAAGGCAACTTCCGGCAGATAGATGAGATCCGGAGCCTGACTATAAGTTGTTCTGGCGAGCGCAGAGGATGCTGTGAGCCAGCCTGCATCACGTCCCATGATCTCTACGATGATAACAGCAGGGATCTTATAGATATAAGCATCATGGGCGATCTCGAGCATAGTGGAAGCTACATATTTAGCAGCAGAACCAAAGCCCGGTGTGTGGTCAGTTGCATATAGATCATTGTCAATTGTCTTTGGGACACCGACGATCCTGACATCAGAATGAATACTTTCAGCATATGCACTGAGCTTCATGACCGTATCCATGGAATCATTTCCACCAATATAGAAAAATGCTGCAATTCCATATTCTTCAAAACGTTCAAAGATCTGTTCATAAGGAGTAGGATCTTTGTCATAGTCCGGGAGCTTATACCGGCAGGATCCGAGATACATGGCAGGTGTCAGTTCGAGAGTATTTAACATTGGAAAATGGGAAAGTGCCATCAGGGACATATCCATCAGATTATTTTCCATTACTCCGGTTATTCCGTGAAGGGAACCATAGATGCGAGTGAAACTGCCGGATTTTTTTACCCCATCGATCACTCCGGCAAGAGAAGCATTGATGGCGGCGGTTGGACCGCCTGACTGAGCTACGATGCAATTTTCTTTTTTCATTCTTATTCTCCATTCTTTTGTGTAATAAAATTGAAAACCGTTTTCTAATCATAGAGACCGGTTAAAGTAATGATTCCTTTTTTATATAAAATGTCCGGGACATAAGACATTTTCGATTTGCGAAGTCCGGGAAGCCCCAGATCTTCTTCTCTGTTTACATATGTGTAATTTTGAAGCTCGTTAGTAACAAATGTTTTGTTGATCATAGGATAGATACCGTCGATACTATCATCCGCTTTTTCAAAATGCACATCAAAAGTATCACCGGTCAGAGATTCCCCCAGTGTAAATGCAGAAGGAATGTGATTGATATATATGATTCCGCCGGTCATCTGTAATTTGTCTCTGTTTGCCAGAGCTTTTCGGATAATATTATATTCATAGGCATGTTCTTCCGCAAGGTTCGGCTGTAATATATCATGTTTTTCTACCCAATATCTGGCGATTGCGAGACAGGCATCTATATGTTCATCTGTGATCGTATAATATTCGTAGTCCGGATAGTTGCGCAGAAAGCTGTTGATATGATTGCGTTTACCATGGAGTTTTTTGCCACGGAGATAAGTGAGTTTTTCCACCGTATAGATATAGTCGAAGTCACCGGGATCCAGAGTATATGGGAATTCTTTTCCATACCAGTCTGTGATAACTTCATAGATTTCCGGTGTGGCACAGTGTACACACGGTGTAACACCTTGAGCATGAAAATAGGCACAGACTTCATCAAATACAGAACGGGCTTTGAGAAGATAATCTGGGTTCTGTATATCTTTTATAAAATCTGTACCAATGCCGATCGGGAAAGTAAAAGAAGAAGGTTTGCCTTCTTCTTCAGCTATAAAAACAAGCATTTCTGAAAGAATGACATAAGAGACATGGTACTCTTCTGCCCATAAAATTGCATTGCCGGGACAGAATCCACAATCTTTAATACTGCCTCCTTTCAGATAGCTGTTTAAAATGTCAAGTTGCGATAAATTTGGTTTGATAAGTTCCATTTCTATATATATCTTTCTAATAATTTATACTTCTAATTAATTTTATTCCGGGCTGTAAAGCAGTGTGCGGAGATTCTTTCTTCCATAGGTCATTAGTCCGTCAATGATCGCTTTTTTGTTGTCTTCGGAAGTCTCTATATCTACCATTCCCAGAAGTTCATTTACATATCCACTCCATTTTTCATATATTTTACGCTGAGCTTCATCAGAAACCGGCGGGAGAGAGAGGGATGCGTGGGCAGTGGATCCATCTTCGTTTACATCATCAGAGATTCGGAAAACAACAGAATCAGGAGTCAGAGCATCCTGACCATATGCGATGGAATATAGTTCCTCTGTTCGTACAAGACCGCAGTCGTACATTTCAACGACCAGATCGTGGATGCATTCATCTAATTTATTGAAATAGTGTTGATACCGGATCTTCATGATCTCGTCAGCATCTTTCATGTCTTCTTTGTTGTACCAGTATCCCATGCTCTCATCGATATCATCGACTTCGTCAAAAAGATCATTTTCGAAATGACGTTTGGAAGCAGCTCGTTTGCTGTGCGTCTTTGTTGCTTTTTTTCTGGAAAATGTGATTGTCCATATAACCAGAAAAATGAAAACCAGAAGCAATAGGATAGCAAATATAATTGTCAATATTGTTTTACTCATATCGGTTTACCTGCCATATTTTATTGATCTCTGCATTGTAAAAACACAGTAAAAATTTTCATACTTAATTGTATTATACTACAGGAACAAAGTTTTTTTCAATTCCTCTAACTGAAAAAAAGAAAGCATTATCCAAATTTTAGGTATTGCATGTAAAAACTGCCTATAGTATAATTACGTTAAAGCTGAGATGTACTAAGCTTCTTGCGATTTTGAACCTACATTTGAATAAAAGGGATTCCTATATTGCTGCTTATGATGTCATGCCCCTTTAATATGTGGAAGACAGAGATTCAGTTGCGGTTGCCCACCTAGCATTGGCTAGGACTCAAAATGCAGGAACGCATTTCAGTTTTATACGAAAGATAAAGAGCAGCATCTTAGATGCTGCTCTTTCTGTTAAAGTATACCCATAAAATGGAGAATATATGAAAAAATTAATCAGATTTATCACTTTATGCATAACATGTCTGCTGGTGGCAGGAATTTTATATGCGGATAAGATGGCGGTAAATGAAAGACAGGAAACAGATGATGGCTTTACGCGGGCAGACATCAATATATTTTCAAATATAAGAGAGCGGACACAGACTGCAGAAGGGTATGCAGACAAGAAAAGCAAAGAAGTCGATGCCAGGAGCAGTGGACAGGGTAAGAAAAAAGAAACAGAATTTGAGATTACGGTACCGGAGCAGGTGAAAGTACTGTTATCGAATGATGGATCTTATGTACAGAATACAGTAAAATTCAGTTGTACCGGGGCTTATACGATAAGTGTGGATGGAAAACAGTGCATATCATATAAGAAAGATGATGTGATTAATATAGAAACTTTTGTGGAAGAGCATGCTTTCGACTATATCATGGTGAAACCGGCGAAGGCTTCTGACCGGGTCGTACTTGAAAGCTTTGAAAAATCGGGGGGAACGCCTTCCTATCGGGGAACCATTCGCATACAGAAAAAGGATGGATATATTGTTACAAATGAGATTGGTCTGGAAGAATACCTGTATGCGGTTGTATCCAGCGAGATGCCATCGTCCTATGAAAAGGAGGCATTAAAAGCACAGGCAGTCTGCGCCAGAAGCTATGCGGTTAATCGAATACAGGATCATGCATATGAGAAATATGGAGCTGATCTTGACGATACGACAGCCTGTCAGGTATATAACAATATATTTGAAACACCGGAAACGATAGAAGCAGTACAGGAGACGGCGGGCAAAGTACTTACCAGTGATGGAGAGACGATCCAGGCATATTTCTTTTCTACTTCATGTGGAACAACATGTAGAAATGATGATGTGTGGGGCGGTGAAAAATTATCCTATCTGAACGATCAGCTGGAGACTTATGGAGAGACAGAACGAAAGCTTGATGGTGCGCCTGTTATGCTTGATCAGGGATATTTTCAGATTGCAGATGGAAGATTGTCTACAGAAGAGGTCTTTCGCGATTTTATAGATGGAAAACTCTATGTGAACAGTATTGAAAAAGAAGAACCAATGTACCGCTGGTCGATAGACTATAGTAAAGAACAGATACAGTCAGCTGTGTCACAGGGGCTTTTACAGGTGGCAGACGGTAGCCTGACTTTTTATGATAAAGAGGGGAATGAAGCAGACCGTTTGTCTGAATTTGCGGAAAAGGGAACAGATGCCATACTGGGGACAATAAAAAATATAAAAATAACTGCAAGAGGAAATAGCGGAATCGCACAAAGTATGGTAATATACGGGAAACAGGGTGCGGTAAAGGTGGATGGACAGATGTCGATCCGACAGGTATTATATCCATCTAAAGTTGAAATCATAAAGCAGGATGACAGCAGAGTGATGGGATGGCCGTTGCTGCCAAGTGCATATTTCTATATTGAAAAAGATAATGAGGGAGTATATCATCTTCACGGTGGCGGCTTTGGCCATGGCGTTGGCATGAGCCAGAATGGTGCAAATGACCTTGCGGGAAATGGTTATAAATATGAGGAGATTCTGATGCATTATTTTTATGGAACAGATATGAATAAAATAAATGAGACAGGATTAGTAACGAATGAAGAAATACAGAGATAAGATCATTGGCTTAATAGACAGAATCCAGGATGTTGCTATTGTCCGGATGATTCAGGGTGCACTGGGAATCAATAAGGATAATCAGTTGTCTGCGTTTGCGGCACAGGCGGCTTTCTTTTTATTGCTTTCATTTTTCCCATTTGCGATGATGCTTCTGATCGGTATACGATTTCTTCCTGTGACTCAGGCAGAGTTCATGACACTGGTAAAAGAAGTGATACCGGGTGATATGGCGGATACACTAAGTTATATGATAGATGAGATTTATAGCGCCAAGGTCGGAATAACGATGATCGTATCGGCGATCGTAGCGATCTGGTCAGCAGCAAAGGGAACGATGGCGATCGAGCGTGGACTTAACTTTATGGATCGGACAAAGGATACTAAGAATTATATCTTACGAAGACTGATAAATGCATTGTACACGTTGATTTTCTGTATCATGCTGATCGCATTGGTTGGCGTTTATGTTCTGGGAAATACGATCATGGAGGATATACTGGCGAAAACAAACTGGGTGGATTATTCAGAAAAGATTTTTTTCTACTCGAGACTTTTAACTGCTCCGGTGCTGGTATTTGCGGTTATCCTGCTTATATACTGCCGTTTACCGGATAATCATCTGCGTCTTAAAACTGCGATACCGGGCGCTGTATTCACAACCATATGCTGGGTGTTGTTATCAGCAGCGTTTTCTTCGTATCTTACTTATTTTGGAATCAATACGTATATGTATGGAAATCTTGGAAGCATGGTGATCGCTATGCTATGGTTATATATATGTATGTATATCCTGCTGTTAGGCGCTGAGCTGAATCTGTTCTTCCGGGATGGTATACGGGATATTCTTATAAAGATCAAAAATTATATTCATAAGAAATATTCAGAAAAGGCTAAAAAATAACAAAATAATCTTGAAAAATATGATTGAGGGAAATATACTAAGCATATAAATGAATGGGGATTTTAGTTGTAGGAGAGGAGAAAAAATGAAAAAAAGATTCTTACGAAATGAAGGCTTTTCACTGGTTGAACTGATCATTGTAATTGCGATCATGGCGATCCTTGCAGGAGCACTTGCGCCGGCACTTATCAAATATATCAAGAAATCCAGATTACAGGTATATCTGGATACTGCATCTGAGCTGCAAAAGGCAGTTGTAAATATGGCAATCGAAGCAAATGAAGCAGGATATGCCGTTTGTGCCGTTACATATTCTGGTTCGACGGATGACGGTTCCGGTACAGGAACGATCATTTGTAAGGATAGTAATGGTAATTTCGTAGATATGCCTGCGGCAGATAAAGCCAAGTATTTTAAACAGATGTTTACTTCACTTGGAATGGGAAGCATCACTCTTTATAATCAGGGAATTCCGCTTCAGATTGCACTGTCAGAAAACGGTGGTGTCGTTGCATCCGATTCGGATACAGGTGTACAGTCGGTTATCATGTTGTCAGACGACAAAGGAAATCTGAGAGCAAAGCTTGCATTTTCTGCAACGAACAATGAATGGGTCATTGAAGAAAGTTATTGACACATATTTAAAATGTGCTATATTTAAGTATAGTTTTAACCATCCTGACTATAAGCGGATGGAAGAGAAGACGTTGACGATGCAAAAGATGGGATATGTCTGACAGAGAGATCGGGTCATCGGCTGGAAGCCTGATCGAGCACCATATTTCATTTAATTTCACATCTGAGTTTTATTTCTGAGGGTTCTTTAAAAGGAAGCGTAGGAGATAACGGGTTATGACCGTTATAACATAGAATGAGTGCTGACAGCTCCGAAGAATATCGGGTGTCAGAATCAGGGTGGTATCGCGGTTGCTCCGTCCCTTTGTGGACTGGGGCTTTTTTATTTTTAATCTATTTTAATTTAAGGAGAATGAAAGATGAAAGACAGATTAGAGGCAATCAAAGCAGCAGCACTTGCCAAGATCAATGAAGCAGATGTACTGACATCCTTAAATGATGTAAAAGTATCTGTACTCGGAAAGAAAGGTGAACTGACCCAGGTATTAAAGGGTATGAAAGATGTAGCACCTGAAGATCGTCCAAAGGTCGGACAGATGGTAAATGAGGCAAGACAGGTAATTGAGTCAGCCTTAGAGGAGAAATCAAAGAAGATCAATCAGGCACTTCGTGCAGAGAAGATGAAGCGTGAAACGATCGACGTTACCCTTCCGGGAATTAAGAAGATCGATGGGCACAGACATCCGAATCAGATCGCTCTCGAAGATCTGGAACGTGTATTCATCGGTATGGGTTATGAGATCGTAGAAGGACCTGAAGTTGAATATGATAAATATAATTTCGAATTATTAAATATTCCTGCAAATCATCCTGCAAAGGACGAACAGGATACTTTCTATATTACAAAGGATATCCTGCTCCGTACACAGACTTCTCCTGTACAGGCAAGAATCATGGAAAAGGGCAAGCTTCCGATCCGTATTCTTTCACCGGGACGGGTATTCAGAGCAGATGAAGTAGATGCAACACATTCACCTTCCTTCCATCAGGTAGAAGGTCTGGTTATTGATAAGAATATTACGATGGCTGACTTAAAGGGAACTTTACAGCAGTGGGCAAAGGAATTCTTCGGGGAGAATACAAAGGTTAAGTTCCGTCCACATCATTTCCCATTCACAGAGCCATCAGCAGAGATGGATGTCACCTGTTTCAAATGTGGCGGCAAGGGCTGTCGTGTATGCAAGGGCAGCGGCTGGATCGAGATCCTTGGCTGTGGTATGGTTCATCCAAAGGTGCTTCATGACTGTGGCATTGATCCGGAAGTATATTCAGGATTTGCATTTGGTATCGGTCTGGAGCGTATAGCACTGTTAAAATATGAAATCGATGATATGCGTCTTCTTTACGAAAACGATGTGCGTTTCTTACAGCAGTTCTAAAAAACAGGAAAAGGAGATAGAAAAATGAATACACCACTTTCATGGATAAAAGTATATGTGCCTGATCTTGACGTAGAGGCACAGGAATTTGTTGATGCAATGACACTTTCCGGTTCACATGTAGAAGGTTTTGAGAAAAAGGACAAGAATCTTGAAAAGATCGTAGTTGGTAAGATCGTTAAGATAGAAAAGCATCCGGATGCTGACAAGCTGGTTGTATGTCAGGTTGATATCGGAGCAGGTGAGCTGCTTCAGATCGTAACCGGAGCACCAAATGTAAAAGAAGGAGATCTGGTACCTACCGTGCTTGACGGTGGTAAAGTAGCAGGAGGACATGACGGCGGAGAACTTCCTGCTGATGGAATCAAGATCAAGAAAGGCAAACTTCGTGGTGTACCATCTTATGGTATGATGTGTGCGATCGAGGAGCTTGGTTCATCCAGAGATCTGTATCCGGAAGCACCGGAAAATGGTGTCTATGTATTCCCTGCGGAAGCGGATGTAAAGCCGGGTGATGATGCAGTAAAGGCACTGGGCCTTGATGATGTCGTTGTAGAATATGAGATCACATCAAACCGTGTAGACTGCTTCTCCATGATCGGTATGGCAAGAGAGGCTGCTGTTACATTTGACAAGCCATTCTACCCACCGGTGATCAGGAAAACAGGAAATGATGAAGATGTAAATAATTATATATCTGTAGAAGTACAGGACACAGATCTGTGTAAGCGTTACTGCGCAAGAGTTGTAAAGAACTTAAAGATCGGTCCATCACCAAAATGGATGAGAGAGAGGCTTGCTTCACAGGGAATCCGTTCGATCAACAATCTGGTTGATATCACAAACTATGTAATGGAAGAATATGGACAGCCAATGCACGCATATGATCTGTCTACGATCGCAGGAAATAAGATCGTTGTAAGACGTGCAAAGGATGGCGATACATTTGTAACACTCGATGGTCAGGAGAGAAAGCTGGATAAGGATGTTCTGATGATCTGTGATGGAGAGAAAGAAGTCGGTATCGCAGGGATCATGGGTGGTGAGAACTCTATGGTAACAGATGATATCCAGACCTTATTATTTGAAGCAGCCTGCTTCGATGGAACCAATATCCGTTTGTCATCCAGAAGACTCGGACTTGCGACAGATGCCGCATTCAAGTTTACAAAGGGACTTGATCCAAATCTTGCAGAAGAAGCAATTAACCGCGCATGCCAGCTGATCGAAGAAATGGGTGCAGGTGAAGTTGTTGGCGGTATGGTTGATGTATATCCGGATCCTGTACTTCCGAAGGTGCTTCCATTTGAGCCTGAAAAGATCAACAAACTTCTTGGTACAGATATTGATGAAAAGACCATGCTTGATATATTTGGCAAGCTGGAATTAACATATGATGAAGCAGCAAAGACACTTACTGTTCCAACCTTCCGTCAGGACTTAAACTGCATGGCAGATCTGGCAGAAGAGGTTGCCCGTTTCTATGGATATGACAAGATTCCGATGTCACTTCCAAAGGGTGAAGCAACCGTAGGTAAGAAGCCATACAGCCACAGAATCTATGATATTGCAAGAAACATTCTGGAAGGAAACGGATTCTCCGGTGGTATGTGCTATTCATTTGAAAGCCCGAAGGTATTTGACAAATTACTGCTTCCTGCTGATTCCATCTACAGAAAGGCGATTACGATCGCAAATCCACTGGGTGAAGATTTCAGTATCATGAGAACCATATCCTTAAATGGTATGCTGACTTCTCTTGCAACGAACTTCAACCGTAAGAATAAGGTTGCCCGTCTGTACGAGTTCGGAAATGTATATCTTCCAAAGCAGCTCCCACTGACAGAACTTCCGGAAGAACGCATGAAGCTTACGATCGGTATGTATGGCGAAGGCGATTTCTTCAACTTAAAGGGTGTGATCGAAGAGTTGTTCGATAACCTTGGTATGAAGAATATCTGCACCTATGTTCCTACAACAGAGCATCCGTTCTTACATCCGGGTCGTCAGGCAAATATCGTAAAAGACGATACAGTCATTGGTTATCTCGGACAGCTTCATCCGGATGCATGTGATAACTATAACTTAAAGGGTGAGGTTTATGTAGCAGTTCTCGATATGCCAAATGTCGTAGCACTGTCATCCTTCGATATCAAATATGAAGGTATCGCAAAGTTCCCTGGAAGCACCAGAGATTTAAGTATGGTTATGGACAAGAGTATCTTCGTTGGTCAGGTAGAAGAACTGATCAAAAAGTGCGGCGGCAAGCTGCTTGAAAGCTATAAGCTCTTTGATGTATATGAAGGCGAGCAGATCGCAGCAGGTAAGAAGTCTGTTGCTTACACGATGACATTCCGTGCGAAAGACAGAACCTTAGAGACCGGTGAAGTTGATAAGATCATTGAAAAGCTTGTAAAAGAATTAGGAAAGCTGGGCATCGAACTCAGAGCTTAATTTACAGGTTTAGATAATTCTGGTATTATGTAAAGCCTTTGTCTGTTATAGATAGATATGAATTTATAGCAGGCAGAGGTTTTTTATAGTTAAACTTGTTTTCCTTTATGATATCCGTTACAATCAAACATGGAGAGATGGCGGCAATATACTAAGCATGTTATTCTGTTCTGTCAGGAAAGGAGATGGAACATGGATAATGAATTAGTATATTCCGCTGATGCGACATATCAGAAAGCACAGTATGATGCCTGTGCCAAGCGGCTGCTTGGACAGAAGATCATACTGGCGCATATACTGATACGGGTAGTAGACGAATTTAAAGGCATGGATGCAGAGACGGTTGCTTCGCTGATCGAAGATGAACCGTATATCAGTCAGGTTCCGGTTGCCCCCGGACTAACGAACAAAGAAATGGTAGATGCCAGAACCGGTGAACGGATTGTCGGGCTTAATACAGAAAGTTCCGAGATCGATGAGGGAAAGGTGTATTTTGACATCATTTTCTATGTACGGATGAGGAATGGACTGGCGAAAATGATCATCAATCTGGAAGCACAGAAGGATGAACCGACAAAGTATCACATCTTAAATCGGGCAATCTTTTACGCTGCAAGGCTGGTATCTTCTCAGAAAGAGCGGGAATTTACAGGCTCTGATTACAACGAGATCAAACAGGTGTATTCCATCTGGATCTGTATGAATATGAAAGAGAATAGCCTGAGTCATATTCATATGGTAAAAGATGATCTGCTTGGTGATCAGGACTGGAAAGGCAATCTGGATATTTTAAATATCGTGATGATCGGGCTGGCAAAGGAGATTCCGCCAAAGGAAGAAAGATATGAATTGCATCGATTGCTGGGAGCGTTA
>DJPV01000054.1 GCA_002437435.1 Lachnospiraceae bacterium UBA6403
CTCCTTCACCTTCAATATATAATTTTCCCATATGGCCTACAACCCATATTGCAGAAAACGACCAAATATTGCAGAAAACGGCAAAATCCGATATAGTTACCACTCTATATGCGATAACCATATCGGATTATGTTCATTCATTACAGTATGATCGATATATAAAATTCACCAGTATCATGTTGAATAACATAGGAACCGTTGTACTTCTCAACAACCTTAATTATATTCTTTACACCTACACCATGTTCCTCCGGCTGATCCTTTTTGCTGGTTTTCAATTCATCCTGTTGAAATACAAGAGGTCTGCTATATGTATTTCTTACAGATAGAATAGTAGTGCCATCTTTTTCTCTGGTGAAACGGAATTTAATCTGTCGTTTCTCTTTACAGCTTTCACACGCCTCAATTGCATTATTCAGCAAATTTGCCAGCAAAACAACCAGATCATCATTTTGAATCTGAAGCTTTGACAGGTCATTTACCCGCAAAATAAAGAGAATATTCTTCTTTACTGCCTCATTATATTTTGCATTCAATATCGCATTTACAATGATATGATTTGTATCGATCTGTCTGTCACCATCTACAATCTGTTCGCTGATCTGATTCAAATACTTTACCAGTTCATCATATTGTTTCCCTCTCGCAAGTGTCTCCATGCACAAGATATGATTTTTGAATTCGTGTGACCTTCGTTTCTGTTGTTCATAATGCTCCAACATAGAATGATACAACTCAACTTGATTTTTTTCCTGCATTTCAAGTATTTCTTTTTCATGCAGCTTTGCTTCATGCTCCATAATATCACTGATCAGATAGTACACAAATATATTCATAACGACCATTCCGAATGCGATCAGATACATCACCCTTTCCTGCATCTGATTCTTAACTCCAGAAGATACTGCAATCATTCCAGATACAGTTAAAATTGTAAATATTGGGAACGCAAGAAATTTGACCCATTCTGCATCATTTAATATATCAGAGGATTTATTCTGAAACCGTCTGCGAATCAGTATAACAAATACAAACAATATAAGTTTTGCACATATAACCAATAAGTTTCCTTTAAGTGCATATCCAGACTGTACCTCTCCAGCCCGTGAAAACATAATGCTATTTCCGGCATATACCAGATAATCTGCTCCCCATACCAGACTTGTGTACAACACAGACAATATACCGGACTTTGGTATGCTGATTCCAAAATAGACACACATATTTATGACTATCATAAGCACACCTACAATTTGTTTTATAATGATCCACTGTGATAAAAACATTCCGCATGCAAAAAACTCTGCTGTCTGTATTCCTATCAGTACATATTTATGCCTTTTTTTCCAATTCTCCTGCTCTTTACAAAAGCTTTCAAAAAACATCACGCAGCAGATTACTTCAAATATAACAAGAGCCAGACTACTTATCCATTCAAACATATTATATTTCTCCTTTATATGCTACAAATACTGCCTGAACCTCTTTATATCGGGCTTTGGGTATTGAAATTGTCTCATCATCATAAAGTGTAACTTTGTATCTTGACACCTGCCTGATATATTGTAAATTTACAAGATAGCTTTGATGAACTCGGACAAAATGATATAACTCCAGTTCTTCTTCCAGATCGTTCATTGTTCCGTACATAGTATAAATCCGTATTTTTTCATTTTCCAGAATATGAAATTCCAGTTTATGTAATTTACTTTCAATATAAAGAATTTGAGCAAAAAGAACCTCTGTCTGTCCTTCCTTAAATAGAAACTTTTTTCTGGCATTGTTCTTTCTTTTTTTCTCCAGAATGGCATCCAGACATTCTTCTATTGCAGCCTGCAGATTATATCCATTTTTTAAAAGGTAACGAACAGCACCAACCTTATATCCTTCCAGAGAATAATCTATATATGCCGTCACAAATACAATATAACTGTTAATTCCCCTCTCACGGATTTTCTTTGCTGTTGTAATACCATCCATGCCTTCCATATTTATATCAAGGAATATAATAGAATACTCAGAAGGGAATGTCTCATTTAGAAACTTCTCCCCGGAAATGAATGTATCGATTGTATATAGAATATCCTTTGTATCCAGATAGTCTTCTATATATACCCGTATCAGATCACGGAATTCTTTTTCATCATCACATATGGCAATCTTCATCATATGTCCCCCTCTTTTTCGCATAATGCATTATGTCTGTAAACAATATAATATAAGATTTTCGCTCATAAATCAATCGTCTGTCCTTTTTATTCGACAAAAAACAACATCAACATGCCAGCCATAAGACTACCTTCTGATAATCTTATTTTTAACATATTGATGTTGCTTTTATATGTTCTCTATTCGATTATTTATTACTTATTCTTCACCCAGATATTTGTCGATGCTGACCAGCTTTACGCAAAGAACAAAGATCTTTGAAGCTGCTTCCATCTCCTCAACAGATGGGAAGGATGGTGCGATACGGATGTTGCTGTCTTTTGGATCTTTGCCATATGGGAAAGTTGCACCTGCGCCTGTCAGAACAACTCCTGCATCCTTACACATTGCAACGATCTTCTTTGCGCAGCCCTCTAATGCATCAAATGAAATGAAATATCCACCGACCGGTCTAACCCATGAACCGATCTCAAGTCCTGCAAGCTCCTTATCGAATTCATTCAGAACTGCTTCAAACTTTGGTCTTAAGATATCTGCATGCTTCTCCATATGAGCCTTCATGCCGTCGATGTTCTTAAAGAATCTTGTATGACGAAGCTGGTTGATCTTATCATGTCCAATCGTCTGAACAGTAAGCTGCTGCTTGATAAATTCAACATTTCTTGGAGATGTAGCAAGTGCTGCGATACCGGAACCAGGGAATGTGATCTTAGATGTAGAAGCAAACATATATACCATATCAGGATTTCCGGCTTTCTCACATTCATCTAAAATATTTAAAATCTCTGCCTGTTTGTCCTTATATAAATGATGGATGCAGTATGCGTTATCCCAGAAGATTCTGAAGTCTTCTGCTGCAGGCTTTAATGCTGCAAAACGTCTTACTACTTCATCTGAATAAACGATTCCTGTTGGATTTGAATACTTTGGTACACACCAGATTCCCTTTACCGCAGAATCATTATTTACATATTTCTCTACGAGATCCATATCTGGACCATCTTCTAATAAAGGAATATTGATCATTTCAATTCCAAAGAATTCTGTAATCTTGAAATGTCTGTCGTATCCCGGTACAGGGCAAAGAAATTTCACCTTGTCCAGCTTACACCATGGAGTAGAACCATTCACACCATGCGTCATGGAGCGTGATACTGTATCATACATTACATTTAAGCTGGAGTTACCATATACAATGATATTCTCCTTCTTAACTTCCATCATATCTGCCATAAGCTGACGACACTCTCCGATACCATCCAGATCACCATAGTTTCTGGTATCATTTCCTAACAAAGTTCTCATATCCGAAGAACTATTGATCTCATCTAACATCCCCATAGACAATGCAAGCTGTGAGAATCCAGGCTTACCTCTTGCCATGTTCAGACTCAGACCTTTAGCCTGTTCTTCCTTATACTCCTCCAAAAGAGCGGCTTTTAAAGTCAATAATTCATCTTTACTCATATCTTTGTATTTCTTCATTCTACATACCTGTGCCTTTCACTTATTCTATTCCGGTTAAATCAGTTATGTCCTGTAAAATTCCTAATAGATATTGTAAAACATTTTTCAAAAAAGGCAAGCCTATAATTGAAAGTTCTTGCCTGTTTCGTTTTAAATATCAACTATTTTATCAGATTTTCTTTATTTTATTCTGTTTTTTCTTCTAAAATCGTATTTTTCTCCATTATTTTCATGTATGACTTGTTTTTATAAAGCAGTACGGTCTCCCTCTCACCAGCAATTCATATTAATTAAGCTCCTAACGCATTGCTCACACATACAAAAATAACACCAGCCAGATCTCTCCAACCGGTGTCATCTTATATGTATTTACAAATTGATATTTTTATAAGCGTTAATCTTAGTATATGGAACCAAGATCCAGATACCACTTTCCTGCTCTCTTATATACATACATTGTGAAATCTTCTTCGACATCATCGTCTTTTCCTTTTACCTTAATGGTAGCTTCCACACGTGCAACCTGGCTGACCTTGATATCGTAATCATCTTCATAGTCTTCCTGCTTATCTTCCAGCTTGCTGCCCTTTAACTTCTTAACCTTCTTGAACTTAACCTTGATGCTCTTTACTTTACCAACCTGGTATTCCAAAGATTCACCTGAATATTCAAGAATCTGATCTAACAGATCGATCATTTCATCTTTATCCATATCTTCTTCGTCCTTCGCATATTTAAGGACTTTCTTGTCGATCAGCTTATACATCTTCTTACCGCTCTGCTTTTCTACTGCATTTACATAAGCCTTAACAACTGCCTTTGGGCTCTGTTTACCGTGACCTGCGATTCCACCGATAATGTTAAAGATCAGGATCAAAGCAACAACTGCTGCCGCTGCAATAATAACGATCTTCTTGTTATTTACAATCGCATTTTTTACCTTATCAAATCCGCTGCCTGCCGGCTTATTTCCCTGTGGCTGCTGTCCATACTGTCCACCATATGCCTGCTGATTTGGATCATAATACTGCTGTCCGCCGTATGCCTGCTGCTGGTTCGGATCATAGTACTGCTGTCCGCCGTATGCCTGCTGCTGGTTTGGATCATAGTACTGCTGTCCACCATACTGTCCGCCATATGCCTGCTGATTCGGATCATAATACTGCTGTCCGCCGTATACCTGCTGATTCGGATCATAATACTGCTGTCCGCCATATGCCTGCTGGTTCGGATTCATATTCTGAGCTGCTCCATCCGGCTGTCCGGCATTCATGCCATTCTGCTGATTTCCATTCATATTCTCGTCCATGTTACTCTCCTTTATAATTCAGACTGTATTCCACCTGACAGCCTCATCTGCCAGATAGCCCATCGACAACACAATATATTCATTATCGACAAAATTTATTCTACCATCTAAAATCTCAACAGACAATACATTTCTAAAATTTTCATAAAAGAAGTCCCACACTTTTACATGATCCACCACAAAAAAAGAGATAACATACCTGCTATCTCTCTTTTCTCCGGCAATCTCCTACCAGTCATTCAGACTCTCCATCTTATCGAGCTGGTTCTGGATCAGTGAGACTACCATATCTCGTATCTCATAAGTCTTCATATCTGCAAATGTCTCATATGGGATCGGTGGCAGAAAATGAAGCTGTGTAATAACCTTTCGAAAGGATTTTCCTTCGAACGGCTTGAAGGAATCATATAATACGACCGGCACGATCGGACATTTTGCCTTCTGTGCAATCTTGAAGCTTCCCGGCAGGAAACCTCTCATGGAATTATGATTATGGTTATATCCACCTTCCGGAAAAAGGATATATCTTCTGCCGGCTTTGATCTCTGTCGCAACGTCATTGATTACCTGCACCTGCTGCCTGAGATCAGTTTTATCCAGCCGTTTTGCCTTCAACAGGTCACATAACTGTGTGACAATAAACAAATGTGACCGCTTCGCATCCATTACATATGTGCATGGATTTTCATGTGCGCTTATAACCCCAAGTGCATCATACTTGCCCTGATGATTTGCAAACATGATATATCCGCCTTCCGCCGGAAGATTCTCCATGCCGGATGCAACCGTCTCGATACGCCCTCTTTTCTTTACATGCTCGATCATAACCTGTGCCATTCTGTAGCATGTCTCCTCATCATATTTCTCACCATGTCTGGCATAATATGACATTTTCGGAACATAATACAAAATCAGAAAAAAACAGGAAATAATCACTATTAAAAATCTAACCATCTACCTAAATTCCCTGAATCTACTACTCTCTGTCTGTTTCCTTTTTACAGGTCTCTGCCTGTTACCTTTAACCGCATTAGCGCTCTGGAAAGAGATGCTTCTGTCTGTTTGTACTCTTTCAGGCTTTCCTTCTGTCTCAAACGCTCTTTTGCACGTTCAAGTGCCTGCTCTGCACGGACTCTGTCGATATCCTCCGGACGCTCTGCAGAATCCACAAGCATCGTTACACGGTTATTTACGATCTGGGCAAATCCTTCCCCGACAACACCAATGATCTTCCTGCCATCCGGTGTATCAATACGGATCTCCCCGATACTGGTTGCAATGATCATATTCTCATGGTGAGGAAGAACCGCCATCTCACCATCTTCCAAAGGCAATACAAACTTCGTAACCTTATCATCAAAAAATACTTTATTACTTGATATGACTCTCAGGTAAAATGTATTCATGTCTGTCTGCCTCCTTTATCCTACTGTCCCTTTGCGGCTTTTTCTTTGACTTCTTCTATTCCGCCAACGTTAAAGAATGCCCACTCAGGATACTCATCCATCTCACCATTTAAAATAGCCTTGAAACCCTTTACAGTTTCTTTAAGAGGTACATATTTTCCCGGAACACCTGTAAAGTTCTCTGCTACATGGAATGGCTGTGATAAGAACTTCTGTACCTTACGCGCTCTTGTAACGGTGATCTTATCTTCCTCTGATAATTCTTCCATACCAAGAATCGCGATGATATCCTGTAATTCTCTGTATTTCTGAAGGATCTCCTGAACGCCTCTGGCTACATTATAGTGTTCTTCACCGACAACTTCTACCTCCAAAATACGGGAATTGGATTCCAGAGGATCAACAGCAGGGTAGATACCCTGTTCTACGATCTTTCTGGAAAGAACGGTTGTCGCATCCAGATGTGCAAATGTAGTTGCCGGAGCAGGGTCTGTTAAGTCATCGGCAGGCACATAAACTGCCTGTACAGAAGTAACGGATCCTGATTTTGTAGAAGCGATCCGCTCCTGTAATTCACCAAGTTCATTTGCCAGCGTTGGCTGATAACCAACTGCAGATGGCATACGTCCAAGCAGGGAAGAAACCTCTGATCCTGCCTGTACAAAACGGAAGATATTATCTATAAATAACAACACATCCTGATGATTTACGTCACGGAAATACTCAGCCATCGTAAGTCCTGTTTCCGCAACACGCATTCTTGCTCCAGGTGGCTCGTTCATCTGTCCAAACACTAAGGCTGTCTTGGACAATACCCCTGACTCTTTCATCTCTGTCCAAAGGTCGTTACCCTCTCTGGAACGCTCACCGACACCGGTGAAGATAGAATATCCACCATGCTCTGTTGCTACGTTCTGGATCAGCTCCTGGATCAGAACGGTCTTACCTACACCGGCACCACCGAACAGACCGATCTTACCACCCTTTGCATATGGGGCAAGAAGATCGATAACCTTGATACCCGTTTCAAGGATCTCAACAACAGGGCTCTGATCCTCAAATGATGGAGGATCTCTGTGAATGACCCAGTGTTCTGTATCTGCCAGATTCGATCCACCATCCAGAGTGTCACCAGTTACATTAAATAATCTGCCAAGGGTATCTGTACCAACCGGAACTTTGATCCCTGATCCTGTCGGAACAACCTCCATATCTCTGGATAAGCCCTCGCTTGCTGCCAGCATGATGCATCTGACGGTATTATTCCCGATGTGCTGTGCAGCTTCCATTATGCATTTCTTTCCATGATTATCAACTTCCAGAGCATCCTTGATGTTTGGTAAATCATTATCCGGAAATTCTACGTCTACGACAGGTCCCATGACCTGTACTATTTTACCGTTTTTCAAAACATCAGACCTCCTATTTCTTATTCTGCAGAGCCTTTGCACCACCAACTACTTCGGTGATCTCCTGCGTGATCGCAGCCTGTCTGGCTCTGTTATATTTAATACTGAGATCAGCTAACATATCTTTAGCACTTCTGGTTGCAGAATCCATCGCCATCATTCGGGAATTCTGTTCACTACAGAAGGATTCAACCAGTGCTCCATATATGAAACCTGTAATATAATTCGGAACAATTCGATCCATGACCGCCCTCGGAGAAGGTTCAATGATGATCTCCTCGTGATAGACATCTGCCTGTGAGATCCTGAAATCCACCTTTCTGAACGGAAGAAGCTGGATCATCTCCGGCTCTGCCGTTACACTGTTTATCATCTTCGTATAGATGATATAGATCTCATCGATCTTACCGCTTTCATAATTCTCCAGCATCTTATCTGCGATAACCCTCGCTCTGTGAAGACTTGGGTTCTGTGCTGTATACTGGAAATGAATATCAACCGGCACATTCTTTCTTGCAAAATAATGTCTTCCCACCTGTCCGACAACATATAATTCGCTGTCCGGATGATTTGCCAATTCTTCTTCTGCGATCTTTATAATATTGTGGTTATATGCACCTGCCATGCCTTTATCCGCTGTGACTACGATATAACCTCTTTTCGGATTTTCCTTCTCCTCGCCATCTTCATTTTCAAAATAAAGATGATCCATATCAGGAAGATGTCGTAACAGTCGTGCCAGAGAAACCTGTAAAGTATAAAAATACGGTTCCGTATTCTCCAGATCCTTCTTCGCTTTTTTCAGTTTGGAAGAAGAGATCATGTACATGGCATTTGTGATCTTCATTGTATCCTTAATGCTTTTTATTCTGTTTTGGATTTCTTTGGTACTTGCCAATTACTCCACCCTCTTCATAAACTCTTTTCCTGCTTCAAGAATACGTTCTTTCAGATCATCTGTAAGAACCTTTCCTTTTTCAATCTCTTTGACAATATCCGGTTCTGTATCTTTAAAATATGCAAGCATATCCATCTGTGTTTGCTTTACTTTCTTAATATCTACATCTAAGAACAGCTTGTTCGTTGCTGCAACCAGTGTGATAACCTGCTCTGCCATACTAAGCGGATGACATAACGGCTGTTTTAACAGCTCCATCAATCCCTTTCCATAAGTAAGCTGCTCCTTTGTATTCTCATCCAGATCGGAACTGAACTGGGTAAATACTTCCATCTCACGAAACTGTGCAAGATCGATACGGACTGTACCGGTTGCTTTCTTCATGGCCTTGGTCTGCGCTGCACCACCGACACGGGATACAGACAATCCTACATTTACCGCAGGACGCATACCGGAGAAGAACAGATCACTCTCAAGGAATATCTGACCATCCGTGATGGAGATAACATTTGTAGGGATGTATGCCGATACATCACCTGCCTGTGTCTCTATAATAGGAAGGGCTGTGATTGAACCACCGCCTAATGAATCCTTTAACTTACTGGAACGCTCAAGCAATCTGGAATGAAGATAGAATACATCACCAGGATATGCCTCACGTCCAGGGGAACGTCCAAGCAACAGGGACAGTGTTCTGTATGCTACCGCATGCTTTGACAGATCATCATATACGATGAGCACGTCTTTTCCCTTATGCATAAAATATTCCGCTATCGATGTTCCTGCATATGGTGCTATATACTGAAGCGGTGCAGGATCACTGGCTGTTGATGTAACAATGATCGTATAATCCATTGCATCATTCTTTTCAAGTGTAGAAACGATCTTTGCAACGGTTGATGCTTTCTGACCGATCGCTACATAGATACAGACAACATCCTTTCCACGCTGGTTGATGATCGTATCAAGTGCGATCGAAGTCTTACCAGTCTGACGATCACCGATGATCAGCTCACGCTGTCCTTTACCGATTGGAAACATGGAATCGATTGACAGGATACCGGTCTGAAGTGGTTCATTGACCGACTGTCTGTCTGCGATACTTGGTGCTTCCTGCTCAACCGGCATGTAATCTGCCTCTTTGATCTCTCCCTTACCATCAATTGGTGCCCCCAGTGCATTGATGATTCTTCCAAGGAATTCTTCACCTACCGGTACTCCGGCTCTCTTACCTGTTCTGGTAACCTTTGTACCTTCTTTTATTCCGATATCTTTTCCAAACAGGATACATCCGATCTCAGTCCTTCTGATATCCTGTACCATACCCTTGATACCATTTTCAAATACTACAATCTCACCATACATGGCATTATCAATACCATATATCGTTACTATTCCATCTCCTACCCAGATGACAGTTCCTACCTCTTTGTCCCGGGTGTCGAAGTCAAAATTCTCTATCTCACTTTTCAGTATGGAGATAATATCTCCTGAACTTATTGAACTCAAATCTTATCACCTCGTAACCAATCTTTGTGTAAGCCGCTTACATCTGCCTGCCAGACTCCAGTCATATTCCTTATCACCAACCTTAATAATAAAGCCGCCGATCAGACTGTCTTTCTTTTCCAATGTCAGTTCTACATCTGAGGTCTTATATTCCTTTTTCAGAAAATCTTCAATTCCCTTCTTCTGCATCCCCGTTGGAGGTGTCACATAATAAAGGGTTGCAAGAAGAATATCTGCTTTCTTCTTTATAAGAACTCTGTATTCCCTGCATATCTCAAAGAACTGATCAAAATCAGAATTATTGCAAAGCACCTTTAAAAATTTTACTGTGGTCTTTGAACCATCAAATATCTTATCGATTACTTCTGATTTCTTTTCTCTGCTGACAACCGGACACGTAAGTGCCTCCTGTAATTCAGGATTCTCCCTGACAACTGCTTCCATATCAGAAAGCTCAGCTGCATCAATATTCAGCTCGCACAAAACTTCAGCATAATTAATTGCTTTCTGTGTCATGGGCCTCACCTGCTTTTTCTATAAACTCATCATATAGTGACTGATTTTTTGCGTCATTTGAGTCTTCACCCAGAATCTTAGCCGCTGCCGACATTGCAAGCTCTGCAACCTGAGATTCCATATCGCTCAAAGCCTTTTCACGCTGTATTTCTATAGTTTTTTCCGCATCCCTGATCATACGGTTTGATTTCTCGCCTGCATCTGCCAATATCCTGTTATATTCATTCTGCGCAGCCTGTCTGGACTTATCCCGCATGGTATCACATTCATCCTGAACACCTGCGAGAGTATCTTCATATTGCTGCTTCAGTTTCATGGCATCATCCTTCGTCTGGTTGGCATTTGCGATCGAAGATTTGATCATCTCTTCACGCTCTGCCATGATCTTATTAATCGGACCGATCAGGAATTTCTTTAACAGAAGAAACAAAACTATAATATTAATTATGGTTATGGCTATGGACGAGACACTTAAATTTATCATTTAATGACCTCCTGCCTTTCTGTCTGTTTTCGTTATCCGACAATTACGGTTTCTTCATATCTTTTCTGATATAAAGCTGCAATCATCATATTCAAATATAAATTATTTCAGAAGAAGAATGATCAAAAGACCAATTACAAGACCATAAACGGCTGTTGCCTCTGCAAGTGCACCACCGATGATCAAAAGCTTTGTGATCTTGCTGTCCGCTTCCGGCTGTCTTGCTACTGCTTCTACTGCTTTTGATGTTGCGATTCCAAGTCCGATACCTGCTCCAATACCTGTTAATACTGCTATAGCAGCTCCAATTGCGATTACTGTATTCATAATTATTATCTCCTTTTCATTTTCCTTATGTTAATATTAGTCTTCTCCCAATCCTTCCTGCATATAAAGCGCAGTTAAGAATGTGAATACAAATGCCTGAAGTAAGCCATCAAAGATATCAAAATAAAGGCTTAACGGAATAGGCACAATGATTGGCGCTACCGCCTCAATTAATTTCATTACAACAAATGCACCTAAAACATTGCCGAACAATCGCATACATAACGACAAGGGTTTAATTACAAGCTCCATTACATTTATAGGTGCTACTATTGCTACCGGCTCTGCAAAGCTCTTAAGCCAGCCTTTCGGTCCCCTGCTTCTGATACAGACAACCTGAACCATGACTATACTCATGATCGCCAGTGCTGCTGTTACGTTCAGATCCTTGGTTGGTGGTTTAAATCCAAATATACCTGCGATATTTGCCATTCCGATATACAAAATGACAGTAATCAGATACGGTATATATGCCTTACCTTTTTCTCCCAAAACGTCACTAAACAGATTATTAAATGTCGTAATGATCGACTCCAGAGCAAGCTGTTTCTTTCCTGGATTCTCAACTCTCAGATTCCGGACAAGTATAACGGACAACAGTACAAGTACCGCCATAATGATCCAGGTTACCACAATTGATTCCGAAATCGGAATTCCACCAAAAATGGGAATGGTAAAGAGAGTCTCGCAGTTCAGCTCCTCTGTCAACTTTTCTGCAAGGTCACCCGTAGGTCTTCACTTCCTCTCATGCAATTTTTTCAAAGGGCATACTAGCTGTTAAGGATGTTTATTGCCTCTTTTGCATCACTCTCAGAAAATCCTTTTACCGTATTCTCCGTGTTGATCCAGTAATCAGCAAATCCAACTCTGTCCCAGTCGGGATCCATGTCATCTAAGATCACCAGCTTGTCCACATCGTGTTGGTCTACATAGTCCCTAACCTCGAAGCACCGTCCATAATCCTCATACTTCCCGGAAATATGTTCCTGCGGCGGAGTTACATCGGATATAACGAGACCTTCCTCCTTAAACTTCAGGATCAGCTCCTGTGCTCTCTCGTCACATACCGGATCTTTCATAACCTCTTTCCGCCAGTTAAAGATCGCTACCAGCTTCGCATCCGTTGCCTTTACAACATCTGCAAGGTTTTTTACATTTTTTCTGTCAACGGTTTCACCTGGATTATTACAGATGAATTTGTTTGAATTCAACACACCGTCAATATCGAAAAAAATGACTTTCATTTAAATTTCCTCCTGCATTCTTCCATGTGCTTCCAGCCGTCCCTTAAACAACACCGTATTATAGCACACCATTTTTTATTTTTCACCTTTTATCTGTTTATTAATAAAAAATATATTTCTAAACTTTTTATAAAAAGAGTCCCATCATTCTTAACCTTCATTCCTGTTTCATACGCATCATATGAAATCAGAATGAAGAACTTTTTGAAAAATGGGACTTTATTCCGAATATCTGTATTCTATTCAGCCCCACCTGTAATAATCCATGGTGCCGGCTGAGCAACAAATACATTATCTTTATTTGTCTTAGATACGTTGATCTGCAATGCCTCCATATTCTTAATACCGAACTTATCGAAGATCAGCTTGGTCTCCGCAAGAATACCAAGGTCTAATGTATAAATAACAAACTGCATCTGTGGATTGATCGCAAGCAGACGCTCAATATCGGATTCCAGATAATGATTTGCAACTATAAATGCAAGTCTTGGAACAGGAATCTTGCTTAAGGATTCTTCACTCATATCCGGAATGATCTGTACGTTATGAACTCCAAACTTCTCAACATTTTCCTCCATAGATCTTCTGGAGCCACTGTCCGGTTCTACTGCGATTATCTGTCCTTCACTCGCTGTGATCGCTGCTTCGATAACGATACTCTCTGCCATCAATGCAAGGATGGTGTCATGGGTATCTACACCGAGAATACTCATGATAACCGCACGGATCTCATTGCATACATAATGAACCGATCCCTTTGTAAACAGATCATTCTTCATACCGTATCGAACGGATTCTCTGGTTTTCTCATTTACAATGAAGACAACAGTCGGATTGGATATCTTCTTATTAATAACATTCTTGAGTTTCGCATTTATAAGTTCGCTTCCAGGTTCCGTTCCCTCTCCGATCCAGATATCATATTCGCCAAATCCTGCTTCCCACAATGTATAAAACAGATCTTCATGGCTGGCATCTGCATAGATCAGAACCCGCTTATGCGTATCGATCGTTGGCACGACATTTTTCTGTCTGCCGCAGATATTGAGCATTTTTATTTTCTCCGGACTGACATCCATCTTATTTGCAAAGAAGCCAAGCCAGTTCAACATGCCTGAATTACTGAATGTATTTTCCATTATTATCTACCCCGCTTTTCTATCGTATTTTCCAATCAGATGATCTTCTCCCATCGGATTGTAATTTTCTAAAATAGTCTTTATAATTATACAATTTTTCTCGCTGACTGTAAATTCTTTTGTGCATTTTTCACACATCTATCCTCGAAGTGTTTCATCGATTCCGAGTGCGATCGCATTCACGATATCCTCAAACCGGTAATCAAACAGATAATTGTCCTTATCACTGTCGATAAATCCGGTTTCGATCAGGATCGCCGGCATCGTCGTCCGGCGCAGAACAGCCAGATTCTTCCGTTCCTCAACTCCCAGATTTTCAAATCCAATCCTGGCAAGTTCTGCATCTACATTTTCTGCCATTTCATATGCAACCCCGGACATGTTATAAACCAGGGTTTCCACCCCGTTATATTTGTTCGGATACGGTGCAGCATTCCGGTGCAGAGAGATAAAATAATCTGCACCGCTCTCATTTCCAATCTGTGCTTTTCTTGTCGGGGAATCATAGACATCTGTCGTTCTTGTAAATTCTACATCATAACCAAGCTCCGACAATGCATCACCAAGTGCCAGTGCCAGATTCAGGTTGTCATTTTTCTCCGTTCTCCCATTATAAGATGCCCCATTATCAAATCCACCATGTCCGGCATCGATCATTATTTTTATAGCCATAAAAAAACCTGCATACCTTGTTTACTACAGTATATGCAGGTTTCCTGTTATATGTACTTAATTTTCATGATCTCAGCATGCCTGTCTCACATACCGCATACATGATTTTTGATGTTATATGAAAGATCGATCTTAAGCCAGTACTTTCTTGATAGCTGCCAGCAGCTCATCATATGTCTCATAAGCCGGAAGATCAGGATTGTCGGCTTTGATCTGATCGGTACTCTTAAAGAGGAATCCAGCCTTGCTCGCACGGATCATTCCAAGGTCGTTATGGCTGTCGCCACTTGCAATCGTATCATAACCGATAGACTGAAGTGCCTTTACGGTTGTGTATTTGGATTTCTCACAACGCATCTTGAAGCCTGTAATCTCACCATTGTCTGCTACCTCTAATGAGTTACAGAAGATTGTCGGCCAGCCAAGTTTTTTCATAAGCGGACTTGCAAACTGTGTAAATGTATCACTGATAATGATAACCTGTGTCATGGAGCGAAGCTCGTCTAAAAACTCCTTTGCGCCGGGGATCGGATCGATCTTTGCGATCGTTTCCTGAATCTCTTTTAAGCCAAGTCCATGTTCCTTTAATATGCCAAGACGCCAGTTCATTAATTTGTCGTAATCCGGCTCATCTCTTGTCGTTCTCTTTAACTCCGGGATACCGCTTGCCTCTGCAAATGCGATCCAAATCTCCGGTACTAATACGCCTTCCAAATCCAAACATACAATGTCCATTTCGGGTTCCTCCTGTTATCTACATTCTCGCTTCATTATAATATACCGCCTGCCATTCTGCAATACATCTGAGGAAAACAGTTTGTGTGTATGCAGGTGGGACAGGCTAGGCTTCAAAGATTCGCTTCGTTTCCTATTCGATACATATGCCCGATCCGCTCATGCTCCTGTGCAAACTCGTCCTTCGGACTCGAACATGCACCCGCATTCGCTGGCAATATATATCTCATTACGGAAACTACACTTAATATCTTTGAAGCCTAGCCTGTCCCGCCTGCATACACACGAACTGTTTTATATAACATCCAGGAATCTGTCATGCTGTATTAATAACATGATCAGTCTTTCTTATTATATTTTACTTTTACATATATCGAGAATCGCAAATATCAGACTCTCCTGCAAATTCCGTTGTCATCCGCATCCATATACAGGAATTACCTATATTCCACGTTTTATTCTCCTGATCAATATACGCAGAAAATCCTGCATATTTGTAAGATACAAAATTTCTCGGATATCAGCTACAATGCCGCAGCGGATTTCTTGTTTGATAAGATATACAGCTTTTTTCTGTTATGAGATACATATTGCCAGCGAGTGCGGGTGCATGTCTGAGCTCGAAGAGCGAGTTTGCATAGGAGCGCAAGCGGATCAGGCATATGTATCGAATAAGAAAAAGGCGTATCTTTCAAATAAGAAAGCCGCTGCGGCATTTTAGCTGATATTCAAGATGTTACCCACAAATATACAGGATTTTCCGTCTTATTGATCAGAAGAATAAAATCTTATGTCCCTGGTCGATCTGGTAGTAAGAAATTTTATGCTGTCTGGCAAATTCCTTCTCTGTCTCCGTCTCGCCATGAAGATTGGAGCGAAGCATCCACGAAAACAGTATGCCTGCTGCCACCAGACCGCCGCAGACAATTCCCTGTATAACAGAAAACAGCTTCCATGCGGACAAAAAAATATTTATCGAATCCATGTCTTATCCTGCCTTTCTTTTACATACTCCTTCGTTGCAGCCGAGGTCAGTCGTTCTTTGTCGTGCTTATACTTTCTATATTTATTAAGATTTCTGGTAAAAAAGCCTGCCGCCAATATAAAAGGGAACAAAACGAATTCCCCGCCAAATTGGGCAAAGAATCCATAACCACTTATAATTCCCTGATTCACTTCGGTAAATAAAATCACTCCAATTGTACAGCATATCACTCCAAGTATCACAGCATCCAAGATAAAGCTCCTCTTATTGACCGGAATATTTCCAACTACCTTTCCGGTCTGTCCATTTACCAGGATCGTATAAAGTTCATGTTTGTACCAGAAGGTCATGAACCATGCTGGAAGGAGTGCATACTCGATCTTATCTACACTGTACTGCTCGATGCTTCTTTCGATCACTGTCGTTCCTGTATCTTCAATCATCGCTTTATCCATGGCAGCACTGATTCTTTGATAAATATCCGGTGCAGCTTCTCTGGACGGTACATCATATCGATCTGCATAGAATCCGGACAGGTAAGATGGATCAAATGGTTTCAAAGCCTCCATATGATACGGTTCCAGTCGGCTGGACAACCGGTCATCTAATTTTCTGGATGCGTCGAATGTAACCCGGTCAAAATTACCATATGCATCTGCATACATATCGGTTCTTTGATCTATCCCTGCAGAAAAGCTTCTCGTCTCTGCTTCATACTTCTGATTCTGAAATGATCCCGGATACATACCTACCTTCTTTGTTGACTGCAGCATCGAAATAAAGGATTGATTTCTGTCTGACCCCGCATTAAAGATATTCACCGGTTCTTTCTTTTCCTCATCACTTGATACCCGATGCAGATTGGCCTTTTTTCTCATATATACTGTGTACAGCCAGTATGGGACATAGATTCCACGTATCTTATCGATCTTCAGATGCTTGATCTCCCTCGGAACATATCGTCCTTTTCCAAATCTATCTTTTATCGCATCGACCGCCTGCTGTTCCGTTACAGAAAATGGAATGATATAGTCCGGCCATGCTTCCTTCGATTCACGATCAAATATAACTGTCGGCTGACCGCAGAATGAACAGAAGGTTGCACGCTCATTTCCATGAATCATGATCTGCGCTCCACAGGAAGTACAGCGGAAGATATGAACCGACATCAGCCGTTCTCCCTGCATTCCCCTCAAGCCATCTGTATCAGAAGCATCCTGTGCCTGCTGCTCCGGCTTTTCTGCCATGCCATCTGCTTCCGTCTGTTTCGTTGATGCATCCGATATATCTTTCGGTCTGTTATTCTGCATCTCAAATGCCAGTAAATCTGCATCCCAGTCTGGATTGATCTGGATCTCCTGTTCCCCGTGCCACTTCTGATCTTTGTCAAGACCAAACCACAGATCATCGAATGACCTTTTTCCGTCTTCTTTTTCTTCTGCATCCGGATCTGCTTCTTTTAACTTCATATGGGATCTGCGTTCACTTATCTGACCACATTGTGTACATTTCATTTTTCCGAGATCCGGATCATATACCAGCACACCCCCGCATGCCTCGCACTTATAGATCATATATTTCTCCCCTTATCTTATAGTATCTATAGTTATTAGAGTTCCTCTTTTATACATAACCTGAATTTGCAAAATGTTTCTTCTAATATAACCATATTTATCTCAGATTTCACCACTTTTAGAAATCGGTCGCGTCGCCTGCTCCAGCCATATGCGCTCTTCCTCTGTCAGATGTGGAGCGATCTTCTCATATACATTCTTATGATATTCATTCAACCGATGGATCTCACGATCTGTCATCAGCTCCGGCATCAGAGCCTCGGTGTCAAATGGAACCCAGGTCAGCGTTTCAAATTCCAGAAACAGTCCATTTCCTTCTGCTTCTTTCAAAAATGCCTCCGGAAGTTTGACCGCCGGCTTTTCTGCTTTCCTGCAAAGAACCAGATTCTCATGACGGATACCAAACTTTCCTTCTATATATAAGCCCGGTTCATCTGATGTGATCATTCCTTCTTCGAATACCGCTGTCGGTCTGCGTTCTTCCATGATTCTGAAATGAATTCTGTTCGGCCCTTCGTGTACATTTAACAGATATCCTACTCCATGTCCGGTTCCGTGATTGAAATCCAAACCATACCGCCACAATGGTTCACGCGCCAGATAATCGAGATTTTCGCCGCGTGTTCCATGCCGGAATTTTGCTGCTGCCAGATTCAGATGTCCGATCAGCACCAGTGTATACGCCCATTTTTCTTCCTCTGTCAGAGCTCCCAGTGTGATCGTTCTGGTGATATCAGTCGTTCCCTCCATATACTGACCGCCACTATCCACTAATAAAAAACTCTCCGGTTTTAATTCGACATTTGTCTCCTCTGTCGGTTCATAATGTACGATCGCACCATGTGAGCCATATGCAGCTATCGTATCAAAGCTTGGTTCCAGATATCCTTTCTGCTCTTTTCGGAAAGATTCCAGCTTTTCTACTGCCGAAAGCTCTGTGATCGTTTCCGTTCCGATATGATTCTTGAGCCAATAGATAAATTTCGTTACAGCCACTCCATCCTTGATATGCGCATTCCGTTCATTTTCACACTCTACGGAATTCTTTCGTGCCTTCATCAACTGAATAGCAGATGGTTCATCGACTACGGATACAGACTCCGGTATACAGCTTCTCAATCTGTAGTTGGTCTGACAACCATCCAGCAATACCGTTACCCGCTCCGCCTGTTTATTCATATCAATGATTCCCGGCAACCGCTTCAGGTCCGTATAGATCTCATTATACGGATAAATCGAGATCCCATCAACAGCAAGTCCACGGATAATTTCATCATTTAAGATCGCATCATTGATATATAAACGACAACTTTCATCTGCGATCAGCATATATGACAGGAAGACAGGATTGCAGTCTATGTCATTTCCGCGCAGATTCAGAAGCCATGCGATCTCATCCAGTGCCGAGATCACCCGAACATCTGCTCCTGCCGATCTCATAGACGCCCTTACACGTGAGAGCTTATCTGCACGGGGTTCGCCTGTGTATGAAAATGGCAATTCAAATACCTTCTCATGTGACAGCTTCGGTCTGTCCACCCAGAGTTCATCAACCAGATCCAGATCGCCATTTAATGTAATCTTTTTATCTTCCAGTTTTTTAAGCATCCTGTCAGCAAAATCCAGACTGACGGTTCTTCCATCAAATCCCACAACCATTCTCTGATCCAGATGGTCATATAAATATTCCTCGATCTTTGGCACATCCGGCTGCCCGCTCTTCATCAGTTCGATCGTACTGCCCGCAAGCTGTGCTTCCGCCTGAATGAAATACCGCCCATCTGTAAATAATGCTGCTGTATCCGGAAGTACAACCAATGTTCCCGCAGAACCTGTAAATCCGGACATATATTCTCTTGCCCTGAAATACGCCCCCACATATTCAGACGCATGAAAGTCATCCGTTGTGATCACATAAGCATCCACACCTGTTTCCCGCATTTTCTCACGCAGCTTTGCAAGCTTCTCTATTATCGTCATTATATTCACCTTCTCATGTTCTATATATTTGCAACGATCAAAACCATATCTCTGTCTGAAGTTTCCGATTAATAATATCAAAATATTCAGGCATCTACATATCAGTTCACGAACATCTAATCGACCGGCTTCAGGTAAATTCCGGAAAATGCCGGAAGGTCAAATCCGAAATCTCCATTTACGCCCCTGACCGTCTTCTCTGTATCTTTCGTGCTTCCACCAAATTTATTCCAGTCGCTGTTGATCAGCACTTTCATTGTATCACCATTTCCATAATTAAAGTGATAATTTTTATATACAAGTCCCGACAGATTTAACACTACGATCACCTTATCTCCATTTGCCTCACGCTGGAAGATATACACAACATCATTTTCCTTGCCGCAGAGTATCCATGCAAATCCATTTGGATCGTCATCCCATGCAGATAATGCAGGTTCCTTCATATATATCTTATTCAGCGCTTTCATGTACTGATGGAAGGAATCGTGATTCGGATATTTTAAAAGATCCCAGTCCTGCTCACGCTTCTCATCCCACTCACGAAACTGTCCGATCTCATTTCCCATAAAGTTCAGCTTCTTGCCCGGATGCGCATACATATAAGCATATAATGCCTTTGCCTGTGGGAACTTTTCTTCATACATACCCGCCATCTTCTGAATGATCGTTGCCTTTCCATGTACAACCTCATCATGTGACAGCGGAAGCAGATACCGTTCGTTATAGTTATACATCATCGAGAATGTCAGGTCATGATAATGCTCGCCACGGACAAACGGAAGTGTACGGAAGAAATTCAGCGTATCATTCATCCAGCCCATATCCCATTTGTAATCAAAGCCCAGTCCGCCATATTTTGTTTCCTTCGTTGTTCCCTTGAAGTCTGTTGAATCTTCGGCACACAGGATGATCGAAGGATGACGGTCCTTCAAGCCCTGATTCATATTTCGGATAAAATCAACCGCCCGATCATTTACGCCCCGGCTCTCATCTCCCATCCAGTAAATGATACGGCTGATCGCATCCATACGAAGTCCGTCAAAATGATACTCTGACAGCCAGTAATTGGCAGCGGACTGTAAGAAGCTCCGCACCTCTCCTTTGGAATGGATAAAGTTCATGCTTCCCCACTCACTGTATCCCACATCGTTGCTTGGATATTCATACAAAGCTGTTCCATCGTATCTGGCAAGTCCGTAACCATCAAGTGCAAAATGAACCGGAACAAAATCAAGGATCGTACCTATATTATGCTGATGTAAAATATCGATCATTTCTTTCAGCTCATCTGCTGTTCCATATCTGGATGTCGGGCTGAAAAATCCTGTATTCTGATAGCCCCAGGATTGATCGGACGGATGCTCGGAAAGCGGCATGAATTCCACATAATTATACCCCTGCTCCTTCACATATTCTGCAAGCATCGGAGCAATCTCCTTATAGGTATACCAGCTCTCCGCTACCCGGTTGCTCTCCGCGATCTCCTCCGGTGTCAATGGATTTCCCTGTTCATCTAAGACCGGTTTTGTCCGCCAAGAACCCAGATGTACTTCATAGATATTAAGCGGACTGCCCTGACATACACTGCGGTTCTTCATCCATTTTGCATCGTGGAAACGGTACGTATCCATATCCCGGATAATAGATGCAAATGCAGGACGCAGCTCCATACCGAATCCATACGGATCACAATGCTCCATGTAGCTGCCGTCTCTGTGATAGATCTTATATTTATACATCATGCCCGGTCTTGCTTCCGGTATAAATACCTTGAAAAAGCCACCGTCATAACAGCGTTCCATAACCGTCTCGTTCCAGTCGTTGAATTCACCGATCACATTTACCCCAAGTGCATTCGGTGCATATGTAACAAATTCCACACCACTGACAACCGTCTTCTTCCCTGTGACCTCTTTCTTTACATGCGCCCCCAGTTCTCTATATGCATCAAAGCTTCTTCCAGAATAAAATTCGTAAATGTCCATGTCCTTCTCCTTTGTATTTGTACAATAGATGATTGCTGCATGGACCGCTTGACCTTACCAACATGTGGACGCTCCCGCTCGTTTCCACTCTGTGTAACTTCGAACTAACCTCGGCTTAAGCCTCGCTAAGGTCTCAGTTATGCCTGCAGCGGTACTAAGATGCCGCATATGCGCCATCTAAGGACCGGCGGCTTCAAATGCCACTAGTTGGTAAGGTCAAGCGGTCCATGCAGCAATCATCTATTTGGTTTCTTTATTGACTATAGTAAATTTATAGATTAAAATAGACATGTTTATTATATGAGATTACAAATGTTGACACCATAGCCAATAATTGAATAACGTCAATTTATTGACCATAGTCAACAAATAGTAAATCAGGAGACTGCAATGGATTTAAGAATACAGAAAACCAAGAACAGCATTTTCAGTGCTTTTATAGAATTACGTGCGGCGAAACCGCTTGAAAAGATTACGATCCGGGAGCTGACCCAGAAAGCAAATATCAGCAAGCAGACCTTTTATCTTCATTTTAAAGATATCTACGATCTGTCAGAATATCTGGAAAATGATGCGATCACTTCGCTGGTTGCAGATATTCCAAATCCGGATCTTATCATCACAGATCCATCTGCCGCAGCCAGACTGCTCTGTACCGCATTTATCACGCAGGGACATCTGTTCAACATTCTTTTTCCTGATGATGACAGAAGCTGTGGCGTGCTCACCAACAAACTGGAAGCCCGCATTAAGGAACTGATCTTTATCACGCACCCGGAATTCAAAGACAATCTGGAGAAGAATATCACGATTTCTCTGCTGATTCAGGGAAGCGTACATACCTTCTTAAAATATAAGGAAGAAAATACCGAGCAGGTGATCGAGATTCTTGCCGATACCATCGGAAGGATCGCCGACCATCCTTAATATATTGACGATAAAGAGCTGCCACCAGTATATACACCTATTATTCCGCAAAACACTTGCGTTCTATTTTCACGTAACGGCACAAAACGACCCCCCCGGTAGTTCCTGCTACCAGGGGGTCTTCTCTCATAAAATAGTTTCTTATTCTTCTTCCATATCTATATTACTAAGCTGCTCTAATTGATCTCTTTTAGAATAAATAACTGCTATCACCTGAACTCGTTTTTCAGAACTGTTTATCCAATAATAAACAAGAAAATTATTAACAACAATCTTTCGTACTCCTTCAGTTCCCCAAGGTTCTTCCTCTAACAATTGATACCTCTCTGGATATTCAGATAAATTCATAATACATTTTTCCATTTTATCCAAAAGTCTGTCGGCTGCCTCTGGTGCAAATAATTCATAAGAAATGTAATCAACTATTTCTTTCATTTGGTGCTGTGCCTGCTCAGTAATTCTTACTTCATAAATATCTGCCAAACTAACCTCTCTTTCTTAAATCTGCAAAAACTTCCTTTGCCAATTTCGAATTATCTGCTTTAGCCTGTGCAAGTCCTTTTGCCATAACTGTATTAAAATCCTCATCACTCATACTATCTCTTGAATCAATAGTTTTTTCTATTTTTAATTCAAAAGGAACCCCATTTCTTGCAATCACCTGTCTATATGTCATATCAATAAAAACCGATACCGGAATACCTAATTTTTCTAAAATTGACTCCGCTGATTCCTTTATATCTGGTTGTATTCTTGCTGTAACATTTGCTGTTTTACCTGCCATATTAAGCACCACCTTTCATTCAAATTATAGCACTTTGTATTGCGCATTGCAACACAAAACAGTCTGCATAAACTAATACTAAATACTATATGTTATCCTTATTATCCGCTTGTTTGCATCTAATATTTCTAATAAAACTCTGGGTGTCTGAGCTGTGTATATGGCTTTGATGCCCGTATCTTTTTTACGGTTGACAAATCTGCGTCTACATATACGATCTGTTCTGTATCATCAGCTTTTACAAGAACATTTCCGTGCGCATCGACCACGATCGATTCTCCGGAAAAATGCATCTCATCCTCTGCTCCGACACGATTACACATAGCAAGCATGACACTGTTCTGAAATGCCTGAATTTGACATTTGTACTAATGCAAGCTTCATCTGACAAACAACACCTTTCTTCTATTCATCCGCATCTACGATCGCGCCGATCTTGAACTGTTAAGCGGTGTTACGACCATCCGAACCGTGGGTGAACTGAAAATGCCACCTGAAATGGTTCGTGCAGTCTGCGATAAAGCACATGCCGACGGCTACCTTGTCTCTTCTCATGTAGAATCTCCGGAGGGCGTTCGTGTTGCTCTCGAAAATGGAGTTGATTTGATCGAGCATGGAGCAAAGCCGGATGATGATATGATCCGTCTGTTCAAAGAGCGGAGTATCAAACTCCTTTGCCATCTATACAGCAACCAGCAGAAGTGCAGAATTACTATGCCGTATCTTCTGGATGTTACCGCTTCATTGCCTTAAGTGCCGCTTTTTCCTTCGGCGTGATACGGAAGGATTCCTGCATCTTCTGGATTGCTTTGTTAAATGTGAAATCATCCAGATGGTTGTTATTTAAAAATGCCTTTGTCGGCTCCGGGCACTTTACATAAGCTTCTGCAAGTCCCCATGCAACACCCATTTTCAGATAATAGCCATCATTCTTCATATGATCGTATGCATATAACACCTTATCAATATAGGTATCATTCAGATAATAATTCAACATCATAACTGCCACAAACCGCAGCTCAAACTCACGATTTCTCTCATTTGCAGGCTTGCCGCCGATCACCGCATGCTCGTCCAGATATGGCATCAGAAAATCCCATACTTCCTGCTGATACTGGTTTGCGATCTTAAATGTATTACAACAGGTATCACAGATCGACCAGTCATCGATCTTCGGTATGAACCGTCCCATATATATGAGAATGTCATCGATCTTTCCTCTGGCATAGCCAAGCACGATTCCCTGTAACATGACTTCTTCAAAGGTATCATCTCTTGCACCATCCAGATATTCCTTCCAGTTTACGGATGCGATCTCCTTCGCCATTTTCCGCAGCACCGGAATCCGCACGCCGATGATATTGCCCGCTCCCGGTGACATACTCGCCGTAAATTTTCCATATTCAACATCCATATTTTTATACAGCTCATCCCGTACCAGATCGTGAACTGTATACCCATTCGCATCTCCCATTTTTCCTCCTGTACCTGCGTCCATATCGTCCCGTATCCAAAATCGATCATGCTGTAAATATGGACATTCTATTTTCTATTATCTGCCACTGCCGGAACATACCGGTCATGCCGCAAATTCTCAACTATACAGTTTAAAATTTAAACACCTTGCCGACCTCCGGTGTATAACCATCCAGATAAGAAAGGATCTCATTTATATCTGTCATCACCTGATAGATCTCATTTGTCGCGTGGTTCATAAAGCCCTTCTCGACACATTCGTCCATCATCTGAAGCAGGGAGTCAAAGAATCCTTCCTGATTATAGACGATGATCGCCTTGCCGTGCCGTCCAAGCTGCTTTAAAGTCAGCACCTCAAAGAATTCCTCAAATGTTCCGATTCCACCCGGCACCATGATAAATGCATCACTCCGATCCTCCATGATCTGTTTCCGTTCCCGCATCGTCTCTGTACGGATCAGCTCTGTACATTTGTCATAAATGATCCCATCCACATTAAAAAATGTCGGTGCAACGCCAACGATCTCGCCATTTCCAGCACTTGCCCCTCTGGCGGCAGCGCCCATAAGTCCTCTTGCACCTGCGCCAAATACCAATGTATGGCCTCTCTCTGCCAGTTTCTTTCCCAGATTAAAAACCGCATCCATGTATGCCTGATCAATGTCATCACTGGATGCACCAAAAATACATATATTCATCTCACTTCTCCATTTTTCTTTTTATCACTGTCCATCGGCCTGTGAGCAGCCTTTATCCTATAGTATGCTATAGAATTCACTGAAATTCAAATTATATTCCTGTAAAAATACCTTGTCTGGCCAGATTTTCCGTCCCCTGATTTATAGTTTCTGTTTATATCTCTTTTATCGTTCAAACCAGTCCAGTTCTTCCACCCGGTCGAGATTTTCATCCGAATGTTCGATCTCTCTGGAATATCGGTACACAAGTTCGATCAGATCAGCCATTTCCAGCTTCTCATCGCATTTTATCCATCGGGCAAGAAGCAGCAGGAAGATTACTGTCACATGCCCCACAGCAGAATCTACTTTTCCAAGAATGTTCCCATCATAGACCGCACCTAACAGGTAGATCGAGATAAAATAAACAACGATCTGCTCCAACACGATCTCAAGTGACGGAAGGCCGCTGTTTGCCCACCATGCCAGAAATTGTTTCTTATTCTCCATGAAATCAGTTTCGCCCTGGTCAAACAGAAGCACCTCAGATTCCACCAGCACATCATCCCAGTCCGGGTACAGCAGTTCCAGATCCTCCGACAGGAATCTCATATGCTTTTGAAACAGTTCATATTCATCTTCCACACACACTTTATCCACATCTTCGCATTCGTCCCAGACAATCAGATCTCCATCCTCATAATGTCTCTGCGCAGATGCACCGATCTGCAATACTTTTCCGATCCTTGCTTCCAGACTTTCTTCCCGATTCTGTATGAGCTTCAAAATCTCCTCCCGGATATCCTCAAGATTGGAAAACAGGAAATAATCAAAATCCTCGAATGCTTCTTCCTCATCGTCTTCTTCATAGACAAATGTCACAGGCTCTGTCTTCTGTAGTAATATCCTTGCCACCTCCGGGCAGGAAAGCGACAATGAAATTTCTCTTATATTTTCAAATTCTTCTGTATGCCTTGGATATTCCCGACAGGTCATGCATAAGCTGTCTTTCCCCATATGCTTATACATGTCGCACAGTCCATCATCCCGTAAAAATGCACATTTACCTTTCTGATTGTGTCCGAATACACCTTCCTCCCACTGTATATTCTGATGCAGCGTTTCCCTGTATTCACCGGTATAATTTCTATATTCTTCCAGTGAATCATCATCGATCACGATCTGCCATTCAGAACAACAGGTGTCAGGACATTTGTCCGCTATACATCTAAACTTTTTATAATAATCCGGATAAGAATAAATCATATATCTGCCTCACAAATATTCTTTTTATAAATCATCTCTGGAATCTCTATATTATATTAGGCTTATACAAATGAATCAACTATTCAATCAGAAAAATTATTGACAAACGATAATTTTATTGATATTTTTAAAGTGTAATTATTGTTTTTCGATAATTTTAGGATAGAAACAGCTATCAGAAAGGATACAACCATGAATCAGATTTTTACAATCCCATTTGAATGGATCGCAGTATGGCTCCGAAAGCTTTCATTATCCGGAAGCTCCGGCAACTGTATCGCGATCATACTTTATATCATTATCTGCTGTCTCCCGGCAATCGCATTTCTGCTTCTTTGTCTGAAGAAAAAGAAAATTGCCGCAGACTATCTGTTATTTGTATGCACTGCCGCTCTCTTTATCGGCATTTACCTGATGATCAACCCGGGACTTATGACCACTTCTTTTCATTACTCGATACCTATGATCGATCTGGCAATATCGACGACCCTGTGGTCCATCTTTATCTGTTACATCATTCTCCGGGTTCTTGCCATGATCCGGCATGCAAGTGAGATCAATCTGGCTAAGATCGCACAGATTTTCATCATTCTTATAATGATAATATCAATCATTAATATCTGTTTCGGAAAACTCCCAAAACTATGGACTTCTGCAAATCAAACAGATCCTGCCCTGTATTCTCAGATCATATCATCAGAAGATGGTGCTGTCACGCTTGATAACGGCAGCATGGGATCATTTCAGCCTGACCGCATTCTGTTATTTCTCTGTGATCTGGTTCCATCCCTGTTATTCATCTGGGTATTGATTGCATCCTTCCGGCTGTGTCGTTCCCTGAAAGACAGTCATTTCACCGATCGGACGATCCGGGCTGCAGGAGCACTCTCCCATCTGTGTGTAAGAGTCCTCTGCATTACGGCAGTGCTTGAAGTTGTTCGAAACATCCTGCAGCTTCTTATGCTTCCGTCACTTTCAGATACGAACTTTACCGTATCTCTTCCTATTATAGAGATTCTTCTGACCGCAACAGCATTTATCCTTGCAAAGAAATTCGAGACAGCGCACACGCTGGAAGAAGAAAATGAAGCATTCATTTAACACGGAGGTTTCATATGGCAATTAAGATCAATCTGGAAAAAGTCTTAAAAGAAAATGATATGACTTCTAAAGAATTATGCAAAAAGATCGGCATAACAGAAGCAAATCTTTCCATTTTGCGAAGCGGAAAGGCAAAGGGTGTCCGATTTACCACCATCAATAAAATATGTTACTACCTGCACTGTGATGTAGGCGATATTCTGTCATTTGACGGAAATCTTGATAAGGAGGAAGAAGAATGAAGAAATTTTTACCAATAAGTATGTTGGCCATTTTAGGCCTGACTGTCCTTTCCGGCTGTCAGCTTGCAAAGAAAGAAAAAGCCCCATCGGCAGTTACCAATCATCTGGTCGGTATCTATTGTACAGCAACACAGTTGGATGATCTGAAAGAACCGCTTTCCTGCACATATGATCAGGAAACAGATACTTTCAAATCGGATAACCCTGATATCTCCGGCTGCTATCTTACCGCTGTAAAAATAGTCAGCTCAGAAGATGATGAAGAAGGAGGTTCTTATTATTCATTTACCTCCAACGCAATGTCTGAACCATCTATAAATATTTCCGGTTCCGATGGAGCATCTACTACCTCCTATGGTTCTTCATCCCATACACTAAACAATATCAGCAATTATATATATTCGCCTGAAGATGTTGCGGAAACTTCCTTATCCCTTTCCGGCACTCTCTATGTTGATCCGGACAAAATAGATTATTCCTATGATTCGGAGCATTATTGTATCTATCTGAATCCAATCTATCAGAAAGAAAATGGCGATCTCTTTATAACATCAGGTTCTCCTGTCTCTATTATGAATGAAGGCGAATCAACAACCCAGACCATCTCCGAAAGCTACACAGAATGGGACACCTGTTCCAATGCCACTACAACGAATACGGTCTCCCTTACGATACGATCCATTTCCGATCCCGTTGACAGCTACACCTTCTATGGTATGTCCGATGACAATACCGTACTCTGGAGTGACACACACAAAGCAGCCACCCTCACCGATGAACCGATATCCTTAAAAGGTGCCGCCTACCTGCTCATAAAGGAAGTGTCCACCAAAGGCATCGTATCCTACGACGTTCTTGCTCATGCAGACGATGACGCAGAAACCACAGATCCCGACTACCGCACCCGCTATATTGCAACCGGCAGCTTCTACTATCAGCCTTCTGAGATCCATATAGTGAAATAACCGGACGAAAAAAATAGCCGGCTGTCTGCAACAGATACTTTTCATTCCGCAAGACGCTCTCGCTCTATTCTCATGTAACGGTGCTAAGCTCCCACTTTCGTGGATCGCTAAGAACCGACATTCGAACAGGCTTGCTTCATGAAAATATCTGTTGCAGACAGCCGGCTATTTTTTATCCCTGAATTATGATATCATTCATAGCATAAAAATTAAATTCAGAAAGGAGGATAAATAATGTTACATAAAGATTTTTTAAAATTATATTGGAAACAGTATCTCTCATTAGAAAAAGATCTCCTGAAAATGGATGATTATGTAACCATTGACAGTAAAAACTATGGATGCTTTTCCAATAACTTTGCGAAAATATTTATGATGGCATGTAGCGAGCTTGACTCACTGGTCTTAAAATTTGATGAAATTATTAAAAAGGATCTTTTTATAGAAAAGGCTTTACCTAAAAGCTTTCCACTCAAATTAGATATGCTGCTTTACAAATATAAAAATTTACACAACATGAGAATTTCCACTAAAGCAGACATATGCGAAATAAATTTTGTTCCTTTTACAAATTTCACAGAGAATGAAACGGACGGCTGGTGGAAAGATTATAATCTCGTTAAGCACAACCGGACGGAAATCAATTCAGGCGGAAAATACAATTATGAAAAAGCCAATTTAAAGAATACAATGACTGCATTGTCTGCTCTGTATCTGGTTTGCTATTTATTTGATTCATATATATCTGGATCAGACGCTGAATTAATCCCGGAAAGCCGGCTATTCACTATTATGAAATAACAGGCTATAATTCAGCCACAGACAGAAAACACCACGGTATATACATTTCAAGGAACAGAACTCAGGCTGGGCTATACCTGTTATCAGGCAAAATTTATCGGATATTAGAACTTTGAACTAAAAGAAAGGGTGGCATTACTATTATGAAGCAAGCCTGTCCGAACGCCGGTACTTAGGTTGCGTATTTTGCAACCTTATGTACCGCTGCGATGAGGATAGAGTGCAAACGACTTGCGTAATAATAGGTGATGTCACCCTTTCATTTTTAGTTCAAAGACCTTCGTATATATTTTGCGTAATAATAGATATAAGCCCAGCCTGAGTTCGTCACTTAAAATTACACCGTGGTGTTTTCGTCCGCTGTTTTAAAGTCTCTCGACAACCTTGTTGAGGACCTCAATCTCTTTGTCCTTTGCTGTCATGATATACTTCTCGAAACGGTCAAGGCAGTTCACATTTCCTGTGATGGATGTCTTGATCAGAAGGTTTCTTGCTGTCAGCATATTGTTGACAACCTCCATGTACTCGTCAAGGATCTCATTATCATAATCCAGCACACCTTTTGCCATCATATACTTCAGACGTTCATTCATCAGAACCTTATGATCGTATAACAGGTGAAGTGCACGGATATCAAAATCAGGTTCATCTCCTGACAGTTGCTTTTCGATCTGTTTGTATACCGCATCGTATACATTTACACCGAATACTGTATCTGAGAAACGGTTTCTCATCATACGGAAATGATTCTTGGAATCCTTTGCTTCCAGATATTCAACCAATGTATCCTTGATATATGCCACATCCAGATCATAATACATTTCTTCGGTATTCTTCTGGATCACATATAAACCACGTCTGCCCTTATAATCATCCTTAAACATATGATCCTCAGATGCAGTTATGATCTCGTAACCTCTCTTAACATCCTCAAAGGATACAGTTGAATATGAATAATGCTCACCAAATGTGAAATCGCCTACATGGAATTCTTCCTTATCCTTGTCATATCCAAAGATAAATAATTCATGTGGGAATTTGTAATCTGCACCGGAATCGCACAGGATCTTTGCCTCGTCAAATACACCATAGACATATCCATTCAGGTCGATCGTTTTGATAATGAAGTTAATGATATCTCCACAGTAGCTCTCTACCTGTTCCTTTGTCATCAGTGAGAACAGAAGATATGGACACTCCTTCAAAGAACTGCTTCCCGGCATCATATCTGCCAGAAGCATCTCATCCCCTGTGAAAATCTCCTCAATATTATAACATCTAAGCTGGATATAATTACTGAAGATCCAGTTCTTAGCCTTTTCGTCATCCCCCAGAATTGAGAATAATGTTGCATGCCACTGCCATGATGTAATCATCGGGTAGCTGACCGGCAATATCTTTTTATTGCTCATGATTATACCTCCCTTATCTTCTCTAGTTCAACTTGGCTGCAACAGCGGCAACCACATCATTCATATCATAATACAAGCCCAATGCGAGTTCTGAATCCTGAAACTCAATATTAAAATCTTTTTCAAGTTCTACGATCAACTGAATAATTGATACAGAATTAACCCCATATTCTTTTGTCAATTCGGCTGTCATGTCAATCTTGCTGATGTCGATCTCCGGCATAACACAAGCTACAGCCTGTAAAACCTTTGCTTCCAAATCCTTTCTGTCCATTACTGACCTCCTATCTGATATTTTAGAACCCGGTCGATCGATTCGGCAGGTTCTTTTTGTTAATATTTACCAAATACTGTTATTAACATTGTATATGTTTTAACTCTTTTTTTCAATAACTTCTTACTATTTAATATCTTTTTTATAAAAAACATTGGCTATTTTTTTGTAATTTGCATATTTTGCATAGGATTCTCGGATTATGCTGATATATTTTACGATTATATCCGTTTCCTCTATAAATGATATCCCACCATCTGACACAATTCTTTTATTTCTTTCTTGCATCCAGAATCATCTGCCGGACTGCTTCAACCGCAGTCTTTACCGCCATGTCCGTATCATATGTCAGTGGATTCTCAAGCCCTGCTGCCTTCCGCTCCTGATTTCCAACCACCAGATAACAGGCTCCGACCTTCACGCCCAGATAATCGCCTACGATAAATAATGCCGCTGACTCCATCTCGGACGCCAGACACCCCATCCGCTTCCATGCTTCCCATTTGGATTCCAGTTCATAAGATACAGGTTTGGTTCCCGGCTCATGCTGTCCATAGAAGGAATCCTTGCTTTGAACAACTCCGATATGATGTCGGACTCCGGTCGTCTTGCAGGCTTTTGCAAGTGCCTGAATGACCGGATAACTTGCAACCGCCGGATATTCGATCGGCGCATATTCCTTTGATGTACCCTCCATCCGTACAGCACCGGTTGCCACCACGATATCTCCTCCCATAATATCTAACTGCATTGCTCCACAGGTTCCAACCCGTACAAATGTATCTGCACCACAATGTACCAGTTCTTCCAGTGCAATTGCCGCCGATGGTCCCCCGATACCTGTCGATGTTACACTGACTTTTTCGCCTTCCAGATATCCCGTATATGTCACAAATTCCCGATTATCCGCAACCAGCTTCGCATCATCCAGATATGCCGCGATCTTCGCTGACCGTTTCGGGTCTCCCGGCAGGATCACATATTTGCCGATCTCGCTTTTTTTCGTCTTTATATGATATTCCCGTCCTGATTCTTCCTGATAGATCATACTGCCACCTCCGTTTCTGTCTGTTTTTGCTCCAGCTGATTATCATTTTCTTACAGCTATTTATACAAAAACAGGTATATCTCAACTGTTATTTACCTGTATTATACCGAAAATATACACCAAAATCACCAATTTCTCCTATTTTGTACAAATTTTTCATGTCATTTTGTAACACCAGTACAGTTTTACTACATATAAATGAATATTCTTAACTCAAAAATGCCGATTTTCGAATTTCTTTAGGCTTAAATTTCTATTTACTTTAAAAAATTTTAGAAATTGGTTATAATTTCGCTTTTTGTTCATACTTTCATAATTTGACTTTAGTGAAAAAAAGGATTATAAATTGTTCAACAAATCAAGGAGGCGAGTTTTATGGCTAGATCAACTGACATTAAAGTAAAATTAAGCAGCGTTGATGAGGTAAAGCAGTTTGTAGAATTAATGAGAAGATATCACGGTGATGTTGATGTATCCGCCTCAAACAAAAACTATATGGTAGATGCAAAATCTATTCTTGGCGTTATCAGCCTGGATCTCAATGACGAATTAACCGTAAAATTCTATGACGGACTTTCCGATTCATATATGTCAACACTGAAGCCTTTCATTGCTGAACCAGCAGTCGCATAAGGCAACTTATATTTATAATTATTTATAATGAAAATAAAAAGGAACACACGACAAACAGGAACTATAAGAACAGTCGTAAAAAAGGATATCCGGTCACGATGATTGGGTATCCTTTTTTATTTGCCGAAATATTTTTTGTGTAAATTAATTATCTCATGCTTGTTTTGCATATTTCAAACGCACAGAGGTAAGTATGCGTAAAACTCTTATTGACGTAGCCTTGAAACCATCATAAAATAAGTGCAGTTTCCAGTATAGTAGTGGTATACTGCCACATGATATCAACAGTCTATTCTATTAAGAAACAAATACAAAGAACGGTTTGGAAAATACAAATGAACTTATTAACAATGAAAAATATCCATAAAGCATATACAGACAAAGTACTTTTCAAGGGTGCTGATTTCTCCATCAACAGTGGGGATAAGATCGGTGTGATCGGAATCAACGGAACCGGAAAATCAACTTTATTGAAAATGATTGCAGGTTTAGATACCTGTGATGCAGGGCTTGTAGTACGTGGGAACAATGTCGTTGTCAATTATCTTCCTCAAAGCCCGGCTTTTAATGACAATGAAACAATCTATGAACATGTTATAACTGCTAACAGCACAGAAGAAAATAAATGGAGTATTGAAGGTGATGCCAGAGCCATCCTTGATCAGCTCGGCTTTGACGATACCAGTATTCCTGTTTCTACCCTGTCCGGCGGACAGAAGAAAAAAGTAGCCCTTGCTGCTGCCCTGCTGTCCAGCTGTGATATTCTGGTCTTAGATGAGCCAACGAACCACTTGGACAATGATATGACGGAATATCTGGAAGAATATCTGAACAATTATAAAGGTGCGCTGGTCATGGTCACGCATGACCGTTATTTCCTTGACCGCGTTACCAACCGGATTGCAGAGATCGATAAAGGGTATATCTACCGTTATGAAACAAATTACGAAGGTTTTCTTGCCCTCAAAGCGGGGCGGGAAAATATTGCTCTGGCAACCCAGAGAAAGCACCAGACGCTCCTTCGTAAAGAGCTTGCATGGATCCAGCGTGGTGCAAGAGCCAGAAGTACCAAACAGAAAGCACATATCAAGCGCTTTGAGGTTCTGTCTTCGGAGCAGCCGATCGAGATGGATAAATCCGTAACTTTAAATTCTATTACTACGCGTCTTGGCAACAAAACGATCGAATTACACGATATCTCAAAAAGTTTTCCGGGAATGTCTCATCCACTGATCGATCATTTTTCATACAATTTTTTAAGAAATGACAGGATCGGTATTACCGGTCCGAATGGCTGTGGTAAATCCACGCTGATGAAACTGATCACCGGCATTTTAGAACCGGACAGTGGTTTTATCGAGGTAGGAGAAACCGTAAACATCGGTTATTTCTCGCAAGAGAACGAACCTTTGGATGATAATAAATGTGTATTGGAATATGTAAAGGAAACGGCAGAATTCATCCGTACAATTGATGGATATATGCCTGCTTCTACTCTTTGTGAAGAATTTTTATTTGACTCGACCCTTCAGTATCAGAAGATTGGGAAATTATCCGGTGGTGAGAAGCGCAGACTCTATCTGTTAAAGGTACTCGCCGGTTCTCCGAATGTTCTGATCTTAGATGAACCGACCAACGACCTGGATATCTCGACCCTATGTATTCTGGAAGATTATCTGGACTCATTCCCGGGCATCCTGATCGTTGTATCACACGACCGTTATTTTCTGGATCGTGTTGTCAGACGTTTGTTCGTCTATGATGGAACAGGTCATATCAATCAGTTTGAAGGAAGTTATACTGATTATTATCTGGAACATGGCTCATTTGCAAATTCAGCAAAATCTGTAACCGGAATCACAGGTAAAGCAAATAACACATCTTCACAGAAAAATGAGTCTTCAAACACAGGCAGATCCGATGCTTCCAAAAAAGAAGCTGTGCCAAAACGCGCAAAGACCAAATTGTCCTTTAACGAGCAACGTGAATATGACAATATTGAAAACGATATCATGATCTGCGAAGAAACGATAGACGGATTAGACCGTGAGATTGCCGCTGCCGCAACTGATTTTACGAAACTGAACCATCTGGTAGCAGAAAAAGAAGCAGCCGAGATGAAGCTGGAACACCTGATGGATCGATATGTCTATCTGACTGATCTGGTAGAATCTTTCAAAAAGCAGCCGGAAGATCATGCATAATCACAGATTCGCCGATCCCCCATTTCAGGCTGCATCTGATTTTTATTATAAAGAAAGCACACATTGTCTGAAAGTATATTTATATATACTCCTTCAGCCGGTGTGTGCTTTTCTTACATCTGTTTCCGAACTACTTTGTATTCATCATCCAACTGGAAATAAGGACAACTTTCATATGAACTGGTTATAAATCTGGCATAATCATCTTCATCCATATTCACCATGCATTCTGAAAAATCGTCTTCTTCATCATATACATAATGTGCGCACAAATCACAATTTGCTACTCCCATATCAATACTCCTTCTATACTACATTCATTATTTTTGCTCTATGTTTCAGTCAATATTACACATTTTTTATTCCCTTTTCAAGTGTTATCACGAAATCTATTGGGCAGGCTTACAGAAAAGTGTTTTTTGCTGGTAATAGTTTCCACTCTGTGGTAAAATAACAAAGTATAAGTTTATAATCTTTTCAATGTAAAAGATATGAATCGGGGTGTGTTTATGAGAAAGAAATTACTACTATTTCTGATGACTATTATCCTTGTATCATCAAATATGACCGCATTTGCCGCGGAAGATACAACGGATGATGTTACAGAAGAAAACAGTGTCTATGCAGACATTGATACAACGAAGTATTATTATAACAGGTTTGACAATGATGCATATAAAAATGTATACGATCAGTTACAGGAAGCCGCTTCTGCTTTCCATGAATCCAATCAGAACGCAGAGTATCGTGAAAACGGGGAAACGCATTATTATAAAGCATTTACGATCAATGTAACCAGCAAAAACTGGGAAGTAATTGGCGCATCCGGTATGCAGAGTGTTGTAAATGCAGTCCTTGCAGATAACCCAATGTACTTCTGGATGTCACCTGATTTTAACTACAATGCAAAATCCTTAGATGGCGGTTCGGTCTGTTATGAAGTACAGATCATCTGCTATGATGATTATGCAAATGGAAATGCCAGAGAGATCGTTCGGAACAATGCAAATATTGTTATCTCCAATTATGCAGATAATTTAGACAAAAATCTTCCTGATTACCAGAAAGAATATCTGATCCATAATGCGATCATTGATGATACTTATTTTGATACAGAAAGCGAAGCTTCCCATACCGGAGATGCATGGAGCTACAGTGTAGACGGAGTATTTAATTCCAAACACAAAAGTGCCACTTCATTTGGATATGCCAAAGCTTTCAAATCCGTTATGGATTATCTTGGTGTTAAATGTATCTATGTAGAGGGAAATGTTACGGAATCTTCTGACGAAGACAAGAATACGGAAACATATAATTCCCACGCATGGAACATGGTATGTCTGGACGATGGCTGGTACATCGTAGATCTTGCTTATGACGACCCTGAAACAACATCAGGTAAAAATGTTTTGATCTATGATTATTTCAATATTACGAGTGATCAGGCAAAAGATCTGACACCGGCATCTGACTGGCTGCCGGGAATCCCAACCTGCGAAGGAACAATGCACAGTATAGACAGTATCCAGTCAACCCTGGAACAGGAGAATATCTGGCAGGAAGATAATTACAATCTCTTTGATAAGATTTTGGATCGTTATGGTTTATCCGTTGTTCTGATCAGTATCGGTGTCGTCTTATTATTGTTCATCACCCTGATCAAGCATATCCATAAACGCCACCAGAAGAGACGTGTGGAAAAGATCAAGAATACAAAGACAATTGCAATCGACCAATCTGAGTTGGACAATGAACTTCGTCGTCCACCATTGTCATAATATAAAAAAAGATATCAGGAGCGCGGGGCTACAGCCTCAACCAACCTGATAGTATATTGACATTAACGAAAATTTCGTTATGAAATGCATATTGCCGGTAGATACGGGTGCATGTTTGAGTCCGAAGGACGAGTTTGCACAAAAGTATTTACCGGCAATACACATTGAATAGAAATTGTAGTACGTCAATATACCATCAGGCTGGTTGGGGCTGTAGCCCTGTGCTCCTGATATCTTTTTAATTACCTATGATCAGCCATGAAGTCAGGATTCCCAGCAGGCGTTCATCCGGATGTCCTGTCTCTGTTAAGAAGATCAGTCCGATCCGTTCATGATCTCTTCTGCTTTCTTCATAGTATTTTTTTATGTTGGATACCTTTTCATCATAAGCGACAAATCGGAAACGTTCTGATGGGTGTTTATCTAATTCGATATACTCCTGTAGATCCCGAAACCGGGTTTTTTCATCGATGTGGCAGTTTATATCACCCAGCAGATAAGGGAAGATACAGTTATCACTGAAGTCTCCCACCACTCTTTTGTCTTTTAAGATCGGCACATGAGAAATATTTCTGTCATTCATGATCCGAATAACTGGCATAACCGGATCATCCAGCGAACGCCATACCAGATTATTAAATGGTACTGCAATATCCATACACCTTACAGGATTTTTGATGCGATCCAGAACCATATCTAAAAGCTCGATCATCTTCTTTCCCGGCTGTACGGCAAATTCATCATCCAGACGTTGGTTATGCTGTAGCAGATTACGAACCTCACGACAATAATTCAATTCAAAACGAATATCCTTAAATTCACTTCTCTTTTCCAGCTTTGCAACTGCCGAGCCATCCGGCGGAAGCTTAAATTCATTGATCGCTGCATTCTCAAGTTCTTTATATTTGTCTAAAAAAATCTCTGTGTTATCCATACGTTATCCCTTCAAAAGAATACTATAGCTATCTTTGTCATTAAAAATTATTCCTGTATATTATAATTAAAGTAGGAATAACCGCCTATCTCCATCCATGTGCCACTATTCTGGATTGACTGAATCAGATCCTTGTCTGCATCTATTCTGTCACAGCTGTTATCCGTACCCACTTCATATACATTATCACTTCCTATCAATACATAAGCAGTGTCATCATCTTTTGACATATAATATACACCGCCTTCGGACACGGCACTGCTATATTCCCGGTTATATTCCCTTACTGCCAATGCCACAGCTTTCTGATTATCTGTAAAATCAAATACTCCGATCGTGATCGTCCTGGATGCTGAATTATTTCCCCAGTCAATCACACGGAGAGTATAATCCGTATATCCGCCTTCACTGGTATCTATCTCCTGATCGATCGTAAGTTTGTCTGCCAGATTTGGTTCAGAATCATTTACATCATAATATTTCAGTAGATCGACCGATTCTCCTTTGAGCACACCAAGTTTCTCAGGTCCTGTTATTTCAGGAAAATCATGATCCACTACCTCTATCGTAACTGTATTGTGCTTCTTTAACTTGCCGCATCTTACTGTATATTTCACTTTATAAGGGCCTACCTTATCCGGCTGGAAATCAGTTTCATCACATTCTATTGTCGCTTTGTCATTCACCGGCTGCACATAGTTCTTGATGTCAAATGGTGTTCCAAGTGTATATTCGCTGTCTGTCTTTGTTACCTTCATATAACGGTTCTGCATGATCTTACTGACTGCAATTACCAGAATGATTCCGACAATTACTGCCATTATCAATATAAATTGATTTGGCGTCATACCTCTCCGCCTTTTTCTACCCGTGGATGGACGCCTGCCGTTTTTTGTATTATTTACTTTCTTCTTTCCTGCTGCATTTGAAACTCGCTTTTTTTCTCCCATTACCATGCCGTTCCTTTTCTTTTATACATCAATACCCCTTTTTTCATGTACGCCCTCCGTTTTATGTCCTCTCCATTTTTGTAACCATACTAATTATACCAAAGCATATGCTGCCTTGCTACAATTATTTCATTGCATTCTCTATAAAAAAATGCGATAATGACTTTTAGTATTATCCTATTCACAGGAGGAAATTGAAATGTCAATTAATAATATCGGCCCTTTCACAAAGAGCCATCTGGATATGTGTATCAAGAACAACAGTATCGATGACGCCTTATATGAAAAATATGGTGTAAAACGTAGTCTTCGTGATTTAAATGGTATCGGTATCAATGCCGGAATCACAAATATATCTCTCAGCAAATCATTTACAACAGACGAAAATGGTAATCGTATTCCATGTGCCGGAGAGCTGTATTATCGTGGCTATGAAATTCATGATCTGATCAAAGGTTTTTTCCTTGATAATCGTTTTGGTTTTGAAGAATGTACTTATCTTCTGTTATTTGGCGTTCTGCCGGATGAAAAGGAGCTTCAGAGCTTCAAGCAGGTGTTAAATATCAGTTATGACCTGCCACATCATTTCATCCAGGATGTAATCATGAAAAGCCCTACCGCCGATATTATTGCAAATATGACAAAAAGTACACTCGCTCTTGGTTCGTATGATAAGAAGATGGGGGATAACTCTCTGGAAAATGTATTACAGCAGTGTATTCAGCTGATCAGTATGTTCCCTCGTCTGGCCGTTTATTCCTATCAGGGTTACCGCCACTACGAACTTGGCAAGAGTTGTTATATCCACAAGCCGTTTCCTGAATTATCCTTTGCAGAAAATATCTTAAGTACCCTGCGTTCCAACCGGAAATACACCCGTCTGGAAGCCCGTGTACTGGATCTTGCACTGGTGCTTCATATGGAACATGGTGGCGGAAGTAACTCAACCTTTACAACCCGTGTTGTAACCTCTTCCGGTTCTGATACATATGCAACTATAGCTGCTGCTCTCTGTTCTTTAAAAGGCCCTTTAAATGGGGGCGGTGATTATCAGGTTATGGGTATGATGAAGAATATTCGTGATAATGTATCTGATATCACGGATGAGGAAGAAGTTGGCGAATATATCCGTAAGATCGTCAACCGGGAAGCATATGACAAGACCGGTATCGTATATGGTATGGGACATCCATTTTATTCTATATCCGATCCCCGTGCTCTGGAATTCAAGAAATATGTAAAGCTTCTGGCAACTGAAAAGGGTATGGATGAAGAATATGCCCTTTATGAGATGATCGAGCGCATCGCACCTAAGATCATTGCTGAAGAACGCAAGATCTATAAAGGTGTTTGTATCAATATTGATTATTACAGCGGACTTCTCTACAAGATGTTAAAGATCCCTGCTGAAATGTTTACTCCGTTATTTGCGATCGCACGAGTGGTCGGCTGGAGCGCACACCGCATGGAGGAGCTTGTAAATTCCTACAAGATCATCCGTCCTGCCTATACCAGCATTGCAAAGATCAAAGAGTATGTTCCTATTAATGAGCGATAAATTTTTGGCACAGCAAATAATGCCTACAATAGAATAAGCCCCCTGCTATGACACGTTGCGGTTTCCATGAATTGCATATACCTGATTCGCAAATGTTCTCGTGCAAACTCGCCTGACGGCTCAAACATGCACCCACATTTGCTGGTATCTGCAATCCATCACGAAATCCTCACTGATGTCATAGCAGGGGGCTTATTCTATTGTGAGCATATATACTCTGTGACAACATATATCTCTGCACAGGAATATTTGCGAATCAGATATATGCAGTTTATAGAAATCACAGCGAGTCATTGTACAGGGCTTCTATTTGTCATAGCGCCTGCGCAAACTTTTATTGTTTTCTACCACTCAAGCACGATTGCGCCATAGGTTAAGCCAGCGCCAAATGCTGACATTGCAACCTTGTCGCCACGTTTTAAGCCGCCATCACGCACTAAACTGTCTAGCATGACAGGTACACTGGCAGCACTCATATTTCCGGTATATCCAAGTGTCATCGGGAACTTCTCGATCGGAGTCTTCAAACGCTTTGCTACTGATTCGATGATACGGACATTTGCCTGATGAAGGACAAAATAATCAATATCTTCGGCTGTCATACCTGCCTTTTCCAAAGCTTCGATCAGGCACCTCGGGCACTGTCTGACAGCGAATTTGTATACTTCCTGTCCATCCATATGAAGGTAATCATGTTCGATCTCATCTTCCGTAAATATATTGTGTGTACGTCTGCTCTCACAGTTCAAAACCATTCCCTTCTTACCGATAGAACCTTGTACTACACTGATAATTCCCTTATCAGATTCTTCCAGATACGCCGCACCTGCACCATCACCAAACAGCACACAGGTTCCACGGTCGTTCCAGTCGAGGATCTTGGATAATGTTTCCGCTCCAATTACCAGAGCATTCTTAACAAATCCTGTCTCGATGTACATTTTTGCTACATTGAGTGCAAATACAAATCCTGAACATGCAGCATTTACATCAAATGCAATAGCATTGTCTGCGCCAAGTTCCGCCTGAACCTGACATGCGGCACTCGGTGTATAATAATCCGGTGTTACTGTTGCAAGCACGATCAGTTCTACATCAATTGCTTCTTTTCCCGCCATCTCCAATGCTTTCTTTGCAGCCTCTGCTGCCATTCCAGCAGTTGTTTCATGTACTGCGATTCTTCTATTCTTAATTCCGGTACGGCTGGAGATCCACTCGTCCGAAGTATCTACATATTTCTCAAGGTCTGTATTCGACACATTTTTCTCCGGCAAAAAACTTCCGATTCCCATTATTCTGATTGGCATAGGTTTTCCCCTTTGTGTTTTATAGTTGCGCCGTGTTCCAGCGCAATGCTAGTATAACATACATTATTATTTCCAGCAATTTCCTTGTACATTTTATACGCAAATTACCTCTGTAACATTTTTCCACATTTTCGGCATCCATTTTGTAACATTTTTCCGTGTTTTTTGCTGTCTATCTGTAACAATTTTCCTATTTTAAGAAAAATAGCTTGTTTTGATACATTCCAGCTCCTGCAACGATTGCTTGTGATATCTTTCCTGTACGCTGCAAAAACTAAAAAGGGCTGCTGCTCTACGAATGATTCTCCGTAAAGCAACAGCCCCATTTATAATTATTCATATCTGACATTTCTATCAGAAGGAAACAAAATGATTATCTTTGATAATTTCCATTCGGGAAGTAAAGTAATTATCCTTCAATTGAGATATATTTACTTTCCTCAACCTTTGGCTTCTCTTCTTTCTTTGGTACGCTGATCTTTAAAACGCCATCTTCAAACTTAGCTTTGACGTCTTCCTTTTCAACTGCCTTACCAACATAGAAGCTACGGCTGCAAGAACCACAATATCTTTCACGACGGACATATTTACCTTTCTTATCCTCATCGTCTGTCTCTTTCTTCATTGTACCTGTGATGGTCAGGTAACCATCCTTCAGTTCTGCCTTTACATCTTCCTTCTTGTAACCAGGCATATCAATATCTACTTCAAATGAACCTTCGGTCTCTTTTACATCTGTCTTCATAACATTTGCAGGCTGTGTATAGCCTGTTGTTACTTTATAAGGACGTGCAAAACCATCAAAAAAGTCATCAAATAAATTTTCTCCAAAAATACTAGGCATCAACATAAGTCATTCCTCCATTCAAATACATACATTTTATTCTTTTGTGTTCTGACCATTATCAGAACACGTAATTGTTATTTTTCTGGAACTCTGAAACCTCCATCAGTCTCTATCTGATGTTCTCTCCTTCGTTCTGATTATGTTATACCACTTATATTAGCACTCGTCAATAGTGAGTGCTAATAATTTTTGTGAAAAATCTGTGAACTCCTTCTTTTCCTCCTAATTAACCCCTCACAAACGGTATCAGTGTGAAATCAAACCGGAACTCATTTTCACAGAACCTGTATTCATCCAGAACAACCGGGCCACAACTGTTCGAACCGATTCCGTTCTGTGCATAATCAATACAAGAGCACCGTACTGTCGGCTTCCGTAAGCTCATAATTGTGCTTTGCCTGCGTAAGCACTTCCTGAGTATAATAAGAGGCATTAAATGAAAATGTATGTTCTGCTGCAACAGCCATTCCATAACGCAGATTTGACAGTTCCACATAATCACAATCATAGTGGCTTCCATTCTCCTGCGGCATGATATAGTCCTCATGAAGCTCCTGTACAGAACTTCTGAACAAGCCGTGGCTGGCAGCCCTGTGCTTGTCACGGTAGCTTTCCTGTGTCCCCATGCCATAATAAGCAGCCTCAGAAAGCTTCTTATCCAGAAACATTCTTATACCAAATCTTGGAAGATCCGGGATTTCCTCATCTTTTACTGCTGTTATTCCCGCAGTAATTCCGCCTGCACCATCTATTTTCCACATGATCTCTAGATCGATCAGCTTTTGAACGGTTGGAGCTACCACACCTGCATGACACATGATCATTACCCCGAATTTGTTCTGAAGGATCTGTTCACTATATGCTCTTGTGTATGCCTCATCATAATGCGCCTTCTTCCATCTTTATTCTCAAGCAGAAGTTCATCAAAACCCAATACATGACCCGCAGGAACTAACGGAAGCTCTTTCTTTAACTGATAAGAGAGTTTCAAATATACCCTGCCTGTCGCAGGAACATCAATATCAAGCCCCACGGTGCAATCACTGTGAGGAGCAGCCGAAGCACCCTCGACCTTGCCCTTCTGAACACTCAGCCCATCCTGAGTTACCTCATAACAGATATCCACCAAATCCTGAATATCATCAAAATCTATATAGTTATGGAGGGTAAGCGTTCCGCTCTCCTGATCAAATGACTGAACTCTGACCGGGCGGTAGACATTTTTGTATTCGAGCAGTCCGGATTGTCTGCAATCTTCTCATTCCACTTTTTGAACCGGTTATAGTCAGTATCCACTTTGCGATATAACATTATATGGGCCATGTGCCTCTATATCCGCCTCGTCACATACCAAAAATCCATACTTGTCACACATCTGATAAAAATACGGTGCATTTGGATAATGGCCGGAACGGATCGCATTGAAGTTGTGCTGTTTCATAAGGGTAAGATCCTTTTTTATCTTCTCCACATCCACTGTAAAGCCGGTTACCGGATCAGAATCGTGCCGGTTGACTCCACGGAATTTGATCTTCTGGCCATTGAAATAAATAAATTTATCTTTTATCTCTATCGTTCTGACAGCGATATAATCAGCGATCGTATTTTCTCCCTCTTTTAAAATGTCTGTCACATCAAACTCACTGGTCATATGGGATACCTGACTGTATCCGACATATGCCCCATTTATCCACACATAGAAGCAGCTATCCACCCCTTCAAAATTCAAAAATGCCTTTGCTGCATCCACATCCTTTGCATAAGAAAAGGTATGCACATAAGCTCCACACGGTATATCCTGTGGGACATATGGTGGGTCAAATGGAAATGGATAGCGGATATTTGTATACTGATGTGTGTCATATCCTGCCATCTGCCAAACACCCGGAACCTCAATCTCGTCAAATGCTCCGGTGTCATATCCCACTTCATAAAAAGCATCCTTCACATCATAAATGCTTTTAAAATATTGGAATTTTCATTTTCCATTTAATAACTGTAACCGGCCTGACTGTTCTCTGTGCTCAACCAGATCATCCATCCTGCAGGAAGCCGGTACATAATATGCCCTTGCAGGCTGTGTATTTTCATGTAATACATTCAAATTCTCATAATAACGCGGCACTATCATAAGTCACCCTCCATTATATGTACTTTTTTGTTTTCGACTGTTCTTATGTCTCTGATATTATTTGCAAATATTATCCTATTGTTTCGTTTTGTCTGTATTTATCATACATTTTAACTGCATTTCTATCTATGAACTGGAATGGACGGAATATGGATAAAATGATACAATAGTAATAAATTATCTTATATTACAGTGCTGCATATAAAGGAGCTCTTCATCATGTATATAAATACCGGATATCTGAACCATTACTATCTTGATTTCAAAGACAAGCGCAGACCGCTCATCGTCGGAAGCTGCGGAATCTACCGCTTAAACAACGACCCGAAGATGCCTACCTACCGTCCTAAGGGCAGGCAGGACTACCAGATCATCTATATCGCATCCGGGCTTGGACATTTTCATTTTGATAAGGCGGAGAATGAGACGATCGTTCCTGCCGGCAATATGGTGCTCTACCGTCCGAAGGAACTACAGAAATATGAATATTATGGTGCAGACAAAACAGAGGTTTTCTGGATTCATTTCACCGGCTCCGATGTGAAGAATCTCCTGAGAAAATATGGATTTAAAGATAACCAGAAAGTATTTCCTGTCGGTTCTTCTCTGGAATATGAACATATATTTAAACAGATCATTCTGGAACTGCAGCGTTGTCAGGATGATTATGAAGAAATGCTGGCTTTACTGCTGTCACGCCTTTTAATCGTATTCAAACGAGATCTGTCACGCGAACACATCCTGAAAAATGAATATCTGGATCGTGAAATGGACTACGCTGTTTCTTACTTTAATGAAAACTACAATAAAGGCATCAGCATAGAACAATATGCTGAATCAAGAGGAATGAGTGTCAGTTGGTTCATACGGAATTTTAAGAAATACACAGGCATGACCCCGATGCAGTTCATCGTATCCCGCCGGATTAACAACGCCCAGCTTCTCTTAGAACAGACGAACTATTCCATAAATGAAATAGCCAAGATCGTAGGATATGATGATCAGTTATATTTCAGCCGATTGTTTCGAAAACAGAAGGGCTTCTCACCCTCTCAATACCGGAAAAGAGGGGTGGAGGCTGTAAAATAAAAACAGATATTTCTCTACTTCCGTCAACGAATCCAGAATAATATCCGACAACTCCTGCATCTCTTCCGTTACCGGTGCAAGATCCGGCACCATAATCGGATGCAATCCCGCTGCATATGCAGATCGAATACCATTATAGGAATCCTCTATGGCGTATGCCTGCTCCGGCATCACATGGATCTGTCTGCATGCTTCCAGATAGATATCCGGTTCCGGCTTGCTCCGTTTTACCATATCTCCGCAGATTACCCGATCGAAATACGGAAGGATACCCGCATCCCGAAGTTCCTGTTCAACAACTACCTTTCTGGTAGATGATGCCAGTGCAACCTTTCTTCCATTCTTCTTTAATGTCTGCAGCAGGCTGGTAACTCCCGGTTTCATCGGAAGCTTTCCTCCCGCCGCCTGCTCATGGAACAGTGCCGACATCTCTGCCTTGTATTCATCATAAGGGAAATCTGCTCCATACACCCCAAGCATCAGTTCTTTTGTCGCATCTTTATTCAGCCCCAGACATTTGTGACAGGTGTCTTCTATATTTTTGATTCCATATTTATCTGCAACGACCTGCCAACACTTTATAACCAGCAGCTCTGAGTCGAATATAACCCCATCCATATCAAATATAACCGCTTCAAATCGTTTCAATCACGCACCCCCAATTCTTTCTCAAGATCATCTGCATCAATCCAGCCTTCCGCATCCGCACGAGCTTCTGCACGTTTCAAATCAAGCATTATCATAGCCAACGCCTGTTCCTTTAACGCCTCCTTACTGTTCGTAGTCACGATAAATGGCAAACCTTCGACATTCAAGGACTGTTGAATAAATGTATTAAAAGCATCTGTCAGTGTCATACCTGTTTTTGCATAAATATCTTCAACGGCTCTCTTTATCTCAGAATTCATTCTCACCTGAAAGGTCGAATCCTTTGATGCCATTGCAACATTTAAATTTGTATTCATATCATACACCTTCTTTGCTTCAACATACATATCACAGCTTTTATCGTATGTCAATACATTGTCATTACATATTAAATTTAATAATACATGATGTAAATTTTCCAGTAACACAACAAAAAGACAGACAAATATGTAAATCCTACATACTTGTCTGTCTTTCATTCTATCAATGACAGCTAATTACTGCGCCTTTGCTGTTTTCTTCTTCTCTACTGTTTTCTTGTTATTCTTGCCATTTGCAGCATCCTTCTTCTTACCAAAACCGGTCTTGAAGTAGTACCACAGTGGGCCTGTTACACAGATAGAAGAATAAGCACCGATTACGACACCAGCCATCAGAGTAAATGCGAACTCTTTGATCGCTGCTACACCCATTACATATAATACGAAGATCGTAACAAATGTTGTTAAGGATGTATAGATATTTCTGGTGATCGTCTGGTTAATACTTAAGTTAACGATCTGCTTGTAATCTTTCTTTGTTCCTGCATTTGCAATGTTCTCACGGATACGGTCGAATACGATGATCGTCGCATTGATCGAGTAACCGAAGATCGTCAGCATACATGCGATACAGGTATTACCAACGGATAACCGAAGTAAAATGTACAGAACAAATACCATAGCTACATCGTGGCAGAGGGCTAATACCGCACTCACACCAAACTTCACATCCTTGAAACGGATTACAATGTAGATCAGCATCAGAACAGCTGCAAGTGCTACAGAAAGGAATGCATCCCTTGTCATGTCGCTGCTGGCTGAACCACTGATATTATCGGAATTTGTTACTGTTGCACCGAGCTTCTCACTGAGTGCATCTGTTACCTTTGTCAACTGCGAATCATCACCCTGAGTTGTAAGCTCTGTGGTCTTGAATACGATCTCATTTGTACCGGAGACTGTCTGTACTGAGATATCAGCCTCACTGATGCCTGCTGCCTCAGCGATAACAGGAACGATATCCTGCTCTGCCTCAGATAATGAATATGCTTTGTCAAATTCTGCTGTGATAGAAGTACCACCTGCAAAATCAATACTTAAGTTCAATGCGCTTCCCTTTGTCTTTGCAAAGATTGGCATGAAACAGAAGCCGATCACGATGACAAGGACAGAAACAATAATACAATATTTACCACCCTTTACGAAGTTGACCTTACCAGGCTCTTTTGCCTTGCCAAAGAATTTCACATCATTTACGCCAAGTGTAACAAGTGCGTTTAACACAAGCTGCGAAACAACAAGTGCTGTGAATACGGATAATACAATACCGATTGCCAGCGTGATCGCAAATCCCTTGATCGTACCGGTTCCGAAGATACCAAGCACAAGTGCTGCGATCAGGGTTGTTACGTTACCATCGATGATCGCTGATAACGCGTTATGGAATCCGGCTTTTACAGACTGCTTAACAGAAGCGCCTGTTGCCAGTTCTTCTTTAATACGTGTAAAGATAACGACGTTCGCATCGACCGCCATACCTACGGAAAGGATGATACCTGCAAGACCCGGAAGTGTAAGTGTAACATTGAACAGGTTCATAACAAGTAAGATCATAAATGTATAAAGTGTCAGTGATAATGATGCGATCAAACCTGGAATTCTGAATACGCAGATCATGATAATGAAGATACAGATAATACCAATGATACCTGCTTTGATCGTTGTTGATACTGCTTCTGAACCAAGAGTTGCTCCAACGATGTTAGAACGTACCTGCTTCAGTGTCAATGGCAATGCACCGATACGGATCGTAGTAGCAAGGCTGTCTGCTTCTTCATATGTTGAGATGCTGTTGATTACAGCATTTCCATCTGTAATTGCCTGCTGTACAGTTGGTGCACTTACAACTTCTCCATCATATACAATGTAGACGATCTTTCCTACATTTGCTGATGTTACATCTGCAAATTTCTTAGCACCATCTGTTGTGAAAGATAACTGTACCTCATTATCATCACCGGTTTCAGTTGAATTGATTCTGGCATCTGCACCCTTAATATCATCACCGGTAAGAGCCGGAGTATAATCTTTACCCTGTGACCATAATTCATAATTCTCAGGATCTAAGAACTCTAACTTACCTTCGATACTCAGGTCTTCCAGAATTGCATCCGCATCTGTTACACCCGGAATCTCAGCAGTGATCTTGCCATTTCCCTCTGAATATACGTTATGCTCTGTTGTATGGGAATCAATACGTTTCTGCAGCTTATAGATCGTATCCTGAACATCTGCATCACTGTAATCCTCATCCTGAATCTCATACGTTACGCTTAAGCCACCCTTCAGATCAAGTCCAAGGCTGATATACTTTGCTTTTCCTCTGTCGCCTACACCAAACAATGCAACGTAGATGGAACCCGCAAGTACAAGCAGAAACAGGACTAATACCCATATGGCTTTTTTTCTTGCTTTCTTCATCTTGTTTACCTTTGTCCTCCTTATTGATTTTCTTCTTCATCTGCTAATGCGGCTTTGATCATGATCGCACATTCGATACGCTTCTTCTGAAGCTCACATCCGATATCATACGCATCAAATATATTTCCATGGAATTTATATGAGTTCGCCGCACAGCCACCGCTGCAATAGAATCTTGCAAAGCAATCCTTACACTTGTCCTTTGCATAGACATTGCAGAGCTTAAACTCATCAACAAGTTCCGGCTTCGTAATACCTTCATTTACATTTCCGATGCAGAACCCATCCTCACCAACAAACTGATGGCACGGATAGAGATCGCCCCATGGTGTAACTGACAGATATTCTGTACCTGAACCACACCCCGACAGACGTTTGGCCACACATGGTCCCCCTGTCAAATCTATCATAAAGTGGAAGAAATTGAATCCCCTTCCTTCTTTATGTCTCTTGATCATCTCTTTTGCAAGGATATCATACTGATCTAACAGATATGGGATATCCTCCTCCTTTATCGCATAAGGCTCGTCCGGCAGAGATACAACCGGTTCAATGGAGATCTGGTCAAATCCAAGATCTGCCATGTGCAATACATCCTTTGAAAAATCCAGATTGTTATGCGTATAAGTGCCTCTTACATAATAGCTCTTTCCGGCACGCTTCTTCGCAAATTCCTGAAACTTTGGAAGTAACAGATCATAGCTTCCTTTTCCATTTCTGGTCGGGCGCATGTAATCATGGATCTCTTTTCTTCCGTCGATGGATAATACGACATTTGCCATCTCTTTATTGGCAAATTCCATTACCTCATCATTTAGCAGCACACCGTTTGTTGTCAGTGTGAAACGGAATTTCTTATTATGCGTTTTCTCCAGGCTTCTTCCATATCGAACGGTCTCTTTTACAACATCCCAGTTCATTAGTGGCTCGCCGCCGAAGAAGTCAACCTCAAGATTCACACGGTTACCGGAATTGGCAACGAGGAAATCCAGAGATTTCTTTGCTATGTCAAGTGGCATCAGACCTCTGTCGCCCTTGTACTCACCTTCTCCTGCAAAGCAGTATCTGCATGCAAGATTACAGTCATGTGCAATATTGATACACAGAGCCTTTACCACTGTTTTTCTCTTTTTAAAATCAATGATATAATCTTTGAATATGTCTTCTGTAAATAGTGTTCCGTCTTCTACCAGGCCGGTTACCTCGTCATAGGCTTCCGATACTTCATCCTTGTCATAGGATGGCAGTAATTCTATCACCTGCTCTTTTGTATGATTTTCGTAATTTGCAATAATATCATACACAAGGTCATCCACTACGTGAACAGACCCACTACATACATCAAGTACGATATTATATCCATTACTCTTGTACTGATGTACCATACAAATTCTCCCATCTTGTGAATTAATTTTCTGACACGCAACGAAAGAGGACTGTCATTTGTTTGACGGTCCCCTTTGTGGTTGTCTGTCTACAATGATCTCTTACTTGTTCTCAGCATTCTCACAGCTCTGATTTCCAACTGTGCATGATGTCTTACAAGCTGACTGACATGATGTCTGGCATTCGCCGCATCCGCCCTTAACCATTGTATTCTTCATTGTTCTGTTTGTGAGTGTCTTTATTCTCTTCATAGGTACACTTCTCCTTTTTATGTCATATAGCGAAATTATAACACAACATGCTTTAAAGTCAAAGTATTTTTACGAAAAACTTGTCTCTAACCCAGCATTCCACCAAGCATTCCGGCTGCCAGACACAGGATCACATTCGTAAGTGTGCCTCCGGCAGAGATATGGATCGTTCCATTCATAATGAAGGAAACAATGCCGATCACCAGTACATAACACACTCCGAGCATCAATCCCCAGATGTACTTTTGCTCCTTCACCATCTTCCCGGTAAGGAAACCGCCAAGGAATACAGAGATACCATGAATGATAATAATACTCAGATGAATGGCTGTCTCACCCAGTCCCAGCTTGTACATAAGGAGTGCCGTTATAAGCAGCAGGATCGCCGTTATTATGTAAGATACCGCCAGTGCCTTTAACAGGCTGAAAATTTTCTGTCCTGTAATCATAGAAAAACCTCCTGACACTACTATATGCCAGAAGGTTTTCTTTCATTCCATAGATCATTCTCTATTCTGATATATCAATCATTCTCAAATATCATTTTCGAAGTCAAACTGCTTCATCGGTCTTCAAATAATTCCGTCAGTTCAAATATATCGTTGCTGATACGGTCTGCTTTCTTCTTCGTCTCCTCATCCGGCTGGATCAGATCGATCACCATAAGGGTATACAATCCTGCATCATGGGAAGCTGTCACACCGTTAATGGAATCCTCCACGCCGACTGTCTCCTCCGGCTTCGTACCAAGCTTCTCGCAGGCTTTCAGATAGATATCCGGGTATGGTTTTCCACGCTCGATATCATCCCCACAGATCACATCATCAAAATACGGAAGCAGCCCGCTTCGAACCAGCTTATCCTCTGCCCGTTCCCGGTCTGTCGAGGTCGCAACTGCCATCTTGATCCCTCTTGCCTTTAAAGTCTTTAATGTCTCGATCACGCCATGCTTTAATTCGATACCATGCTCATTCAGATAGTTCTCAAACATATCAACCGTACGCTGTCTGAAGGTCAGATAATCAAAATCTTCTCCCATCTTTTCCTTCATCACATGCGCATTTGTCTTCTTTGTTCCGCCTGCCAGCCTGTCACAGATCTTCGACATCTCATCCTCCGGGATTCCGATGGACAATCCGTTTTTCAGCCAGCACATTCTGTATACTTTCTCGGAATCGATCAGGACTCCATCCATATCAAATGCTACTGCTTTTAATGCCATACATGTCACCTCATTGAAAGACCACGCCTGTTCGGGCGTGGTCCCTTTCTTTCTATATCTTTTACTGCTGTGCTTTCTTACGCTTTCTGAGTATGATCCAGATTATAATTCCTGCAAGAATAAGAATTGCAAGAACGATCAGGATGATAACAATCGGCGAAAGCTTCTGTCTTAACTGGAAGGAGAATACTTCTCCTGTCTCATCATCAAAGGTTGATGATACATTACCGGCTGCATCTGTTGCTGTTACCTTCACTTCATATTTTCCATAATCAGCCACCTGGAAATCATATGAATTTGTATCCTTATACAGTGTCGGATCAACAGTATTTCCATTGATTACGATCTCTGTGATCGTATCATCCGGATCTTCCAGTCCGATCGACATTGTAAATGGATTTCTTACAACACTCTTATCATCTACACCACTGATAATGATTCGAGGTGCAGTTCCGTCATAAGTGAAGTCAAATGTATTCGTAGTCTTATGTCCGACTTCATCTGTTACTTCGATCGTCATCGTATGATATCCATCTGTCAGATCGGAGAAATCAACGAAGTCGATTCCATCCAGCTTAACATTTGCTGTAAATACAGAAGTATCATTTACGGTCCAGAATGCATCATAGCCCTTATCTTTGATATCGGAGAAATCGTTGCTGTTCAACAACAGATCTCCATTCTCATTTCTGCGGGCTGCAAAGCCTGCCATCTTCTCTGTATCCTCAATTGACGGCGGCGTATTATCTACCGTAAATGCCATGCTGTAATCTTTTGCCTTATTACCGATCGCATCCTGTGCAGAGATCTCAACCGTATAGACACCATCATCTTCAAACCGCTGACTGCCTCTGCTGACTTCAGAACTGCTTCTGAAATTCTTAAAGTAGCTGGATGATACATCCTTGCCATCCTTATGAACCGTGATCGATACTTTATTTGTTGCAAAGAATGTCTCTTTTACCTCCAGATTCATGTCTACATAGTCTTTTGAATCATCAGAAGCACCACCGACGATCTGGAATTCACTTATATTTGATCTCTTACTGTTTACTGCTGTTACGGACAACTCAGGTGCATTCTTATCCACCTTAAATGTCTTCGTTACGGCAGCCGCTGTATTGCCAGCCATATCCTTTGCGTTAAATGTGATCGTATACTCTCCATCTTCTGTAAAGGAATATGTCGCTGTATGTGGATTGCCACCTGAGAAATTACCTGTATTCAGTGTGGCTACATTTGTTGTTCCTGATCCATCTGTCTTCTTTGTGATGGTTGCCGTAATATCTGTACTGCCAAGAGAAGAACCATCATAAGAGAATGGGAACGCTTCATTTACGGAAAGAGTTGCTGTACAATCCGTTGTCTGAGAATCTGCAACACCTGTAATCGACAGAACCGGTGCAGTCTTATCGATACGGAAGGTTACATTTTCTGCGATCTTCTTATTTCCGGCTTTATCTTCTGCTGATACAGAAATCTCATAATCACCTTCATCGGTAAATACAAGATCCGGCTTTGCGGAAGTAGATTTCCAGATTTCTTTTCTGTAATCTTTATTATATACAACTGCTCCCGAAGCATCCTTCCTTGTTACATGTACAATGTATTCTTTTCCCTTGTAGTTATCTGCAATATTCACATTTAAGGCTACATTTCCGTTATTCAGCTTACTTACGGTCGCTATACCGATCGTTGGAGCTGACTTATCAACAACGAAGCTGACCTTATCTTCTGCAAGGTTTCCAAATGCATCCTCTGCTTTGATTCTCAGGTTGTAGATACCTTCTGCATTCCTCTTAACCTCAAATGTACCATCTGTACCATTTAAGACAAATACATCGTCCGCATCTCCATTCACAGATTTATTCTTATCAGAAACTGTTATTTTATGCTTCTTTTCAAACTGCTCTTTTACATTGATCTTGAATCTTACACCCTTGTTATAATATCCGTCATTTTCATCCGGATAAGGTGTGATCGTAATCTCCGGTGCTGTTCCATCGACCTTGAATCTGGATGCATCCTGATCGTAGATCACTTCATTTCCAGCCTTATCTTTTCCGACTACTGTGAAATAATATGAACATGCCTTGCCATCCATCTCATCACAGTTAGCAGTTGCAGTCAGTTCATTTTCGCTGGTCTGCTTTACTTTGACGGTCTTCTTCTTATACTTTGTACCATTATAGTATTTATAATGCTGGATAACAGTGAAGTCATCCTTATCGAGTGCCTCGTTATCTGTAATGGTGATCGTAACCTCTGTACCTGTCGATAAACCATCTTCCGATACACCATCGATCTCTGTCTCCGGTCTTTCCTTGTCGATCGTGAACTGCATCTCGGTTACTGCATCTTCATTGCCAGCTCCATCCACTGCGACAACTGTCCAGTCATAGAAGCCTGCCTTACTTGCCGAGAATTCAAATGTCTTCTCACACAGATCTCCAAGTGTAAATGTCTTGATCGCTTTCTTCTTATAATCAGAAGCCTTTGTTGCAAGATCATAATCCTCTGTATTCAGAAGATATACCACTGTTCCAAGTGCAAACTGTTCTTTTACAGCTGCCTTGAATGTCACCTTATTATTGTAATAATAATCTTTTTCCTCTGATACAATATCAGGCGTTACTGACAGCTCAGGGTTCATATCATCATAATAGAAAGTCTTGCTTGTCGTGCTTGAAACATTACCTGAATTATCTGTTGTTTCCACATAGAAATAATACTTCATCGGCTTACCGTCAATAACCTCACAGGAATTAACAGTTGCCTTTGTTGTCTTAATATCTGTATTTTCTGAAAGGACAGTTAACTGTTCTTTTGTGCCGTCATAGGTTTCATAATATTCAGTGATCTTTACCTTATCAGCACTGATTCCATAATCATCTTTTACATTGATCGTGATCGGATGTTTTGAATCATTTCTGTATATTCCATTGTCAGGAATGCCGGTAAAGCTGATATCAGCAGGCTTTTCATCGATCACAAAATGACAGGTCGCTGTATTTACATTTCCGGCTTCATCATATGCATATACTGTTACTACATATGTACCGGCTTTACTATATGTAAATGCTGTTGATGCATTCTTACTTGCTGTTACCTGCTGCTCCTGCTCAGCAACTGCCTTTCCATCACAGGTCGCTTCTGCATTAAATGATGTAATATAATGGTTATCCACCGCTGATGCACTTACCGTAACGGCTGAACCATTCCAATAGCTCTTAAGATTCAGACTTCCGTCATCTGCCATGTTGTCGATCGTAACAGGATTCGGGTTGATGCTGTCGATCTCAAACTGATATGGAATACCATCATCCGAGGTTTTCTTTGATATACCGTTTCCAGCCATATCTTCAATATAGAATGTGATCGTATATAACTGATTCTCCTGAAGAATATCTTTGTCCGGTACAAGTGTCTGTTCTAACTCTTTTTTCGAACCTCCTGATATATTAACAACAGGTATAATCTCCTGTTCGTTCTGATCTGTTATCTTATAACTCTTGATCGCGAAGCTGTCCTTTGCAGCTATCTTGATCTTTGGAACTGTAGTTTTTGAATAATAATATACATTATCGATACAGGATTCATAGTCTACAAATTCCATCGTTGTAACAGAAGGAGCACTCTTATCGTACGCGATCGTGCAGCTCTTTTCTGTTGTATTTGCATCATTCTCAAGATCTATATAATGATGCTTTGTCTTGATATTGAATGAATAGATTCCTTCTTTATCTAATATGTAACTAACTGTAAGGGTTGTATTTACACCGGAACCACTCTTACTGATCGTCGGAATAACCTGTTCACCTGCCGCACCTGCTGCATCCGGCTCCCTTCTTACTACATTGCTGATCACGTCATTCTGATCAAGGTCAAGTCCTGTAACCTTATATGTTACGGTAACATTATTCCCACCTGTATATACAAGATCAGAGAGATCCAGCGGTATGCCATCTGCATTTGCTGTGATTTCATCTACAAGAGTTTCATTATCTACGATAACTGTAAACTTCTGTGTCGCTTTATTTCCAGCTTTATCTGTTACAGTCACAACAACATCATATACACCTGCATCTGCAAGTGTCAGGGTGTTGTCTGCCGCTAACGCTTTCTCACTTCCATTTACTGTAACCTTTGTACTTGCTACGCCACTTCCTGTTCCGGCATCACTTCCCGGATCTGTAGCTGTAACAGTCAATGTCTCTCCTGCAGCGCCACTTACTACATACTCATCATCCTTCGCCACAGCTGCATTCTTGACTGCACTTGTTACTGTTAGAACAGGAGCGGTAGTATCCAGATTAAATATAACATTTTTGCCGCCTGTCAACTCCATACGATTTGTTGCTGTATAAGAGAGCACATGTGTACCATCCGCTACAGCAGCTGTATCACTATCCCAATCAGCATATGTATAAATATATTTGTTCCCATTTGCTGATACTTCTGTACTCTCATCAAATGCTGCGCTGTCAAATGCTGCTGTAACAGCATCGATCGGTGAATGATTTTCTTCTGCCTTTATATTCTTAACTGCAAATCTGCTGTACCATATATCAGGATCATAGCTGTATGAACCAAGACCTGTAGATGCGGATACAGATATTCCCTGATATATATTTACGGTACCATTTACAATATCCGGCTCATCATCATCGATAAATACGATCGCACCGTTCTCGTCAAATGTATATGTAGAAACTTCTGTATAGTCCGAATCAGATACACTGATCGCAACCTTATAATCCTCTCCGGTTGCTGAAGACTTCGGAATTGATACACTTGCTTTATAGCAGCCTGCATCTGCATCCTCTGCCATATCTGCTTTCTGCCAGTCTCCCCATACAGCACCATTTGCCAGTCTGTATTTCAGGGTCAGCGGCATAAGACTTCCGTCCACTGTTTCTTTTGCAGATACAGTTACCTTGATCGAAGCGTCTACCTTATTCAGAAGTTCCTGTATCTTGTCTCCTGCCTTCTTTACAGTTGTGTTCTCACTGGCTGTTACATCCGTGATCTGAACTGTAGTTGGATAAAGAATCTTTATAGATGCTGCACCAGATTCTCCACCACGGTTTGTAACCGTGAATTCATAAGTTCCGGCTTCATCAACTGTTAATGCATAATTACCATCTTCATCGGCATCTATGATCGTCTCTGCACCACCATCAACAGTATAAGCTACCTTTGTGATATCAGCAGGATCTTCTGATTCCTGACGGATATATGTATCATCTGTACCATCGTCAATTGCCAGTTTAATACTGACAGATGAACCCGGCTTTGCATAATAATAACCTGTCTTAGCGATCAGAGCATCACTCTCTGTTACGGATGCCTGAATTGTTGGCGTCGGCACTGCCGGAACAGGATCATTACCGTCTTCAGCATATACTGTAATAATACCGGCGAAGTTATATACACCATCTTCTTTCGTTGTCTTATATACAGCGAACCGGTACTCATCGTCCTCAGTTTCAACCTTTACCTTTTTGATCTTAGAAGCTTTCTTTGGTGCATCTTTCTCATCTGCATCACAGGAAGTTGCTATCTTCTGATCTTCATCCTCAGTATCAAGTGCTTCCATCAGATAGTCACCCTTAAATGTAACTGCTGATTCTAACGGAACTGCGACTTCGATCTCTTTGACACTGTCAACCTTGACACTGCCGTCTTTTGCTTCTTTATACTTTACTTTCTTTGGAATATAATCTTCCAGATCAATGACCTCTTTTGAGAGTTCATCTTTCGCGGATATTCCAAATCTGTTATCTATCGCCACCAGCGACAACAGCATAACAGCCGTCATGACCAACGCGATCAATCGATGTAAATACTTATTCTTTTTCATATTGGTCATTCCCTCCTTATATTGATTCATCTGTATGTACTACGACGATATCTGTTACTATCCTGAAACCTGCACGATCTTTTACTTCCGGCTTCGTTCCATGAACTGCCTCATTTAAAAGAACGTTCGTTGCTTCTTCATCCGATGTCAGAACATTGGTTGCTTCCTCTGTATCTTCCAATGTCAATACATCAGTTGCCTCATTGTAATCTTCATCGGTTGATAATACATCCGTTTCTCTCTCGTAATCCTCTGATTCGGTTAAGACATCGGTCTCTCTCTCGTAATCCTCCGCTTCAGTTAAGATATCAGTCTCTTTCTCATAATCATCCGGTTCCTGTAAAATATCGGTCTCCCGTTCGAATTCATCCACCCGGTTCTTCTGTTCTTTCTTAAGCTCGTTGACCGCCTTTTGATATCTCTCATTTCCCTTCTTTTCAAGTTCTTCTGAACGGGATGTTTTCTGTTTGATATCTCGTACTTCAATTTTACCGGTACTATCCTTGGACTTGATCGCATCTTTCTTTGAAGCACCACTTCCCTGAACACTCTCATATCCTTTTTCACGAATCTCTTTGATCTGTTTTCTCGCTGTGCTTCCTGACAGATCACCGATCACTTTTGGTATATCTAACTTCACAAACAGGATAACTGCAATAACTGCAAATACGACTGCGAGAGCTATACCACCGAATAACATAATATTACATATGGTTTCATTCATTGTTATCACCCTCACTCTCACTTACTTGCTGCTGTGCCTTCGATCACTCCGGCTATTGCAGAATTTACAATTAACGAGTTCCATTCATTGTTACCACGACTTGAAAGAATATTGATCTTCTTACCTGCATTGTAAACCGCCTGTACCTTGGATATTCCCTCACTTCTCCACTCCTTTGGATTGGAACCGTATTCTCCCGAATATCTGTCATACAGATAATTCAGATGACTTACATAGATATCTGCTGCAAAATCCTCAGTACCCATGCTGTCTTCTGCCGTCTTATATATCTTTTCAGCTGAATCATAATAATCTTTCTTACCGCTTGAAACTGCAAGTGCTACATATGTCTCAGCTTCTTCTTTCATATATTTAACGTAAGATTTCTTTGTATTATCAGAAATACCTGCATCTGTAATATCGATACTTGCAAGATAACGGTTTAATGCATCAACAGCATTCAGATAATAGGATTCTTTCCGGTCATTCTCTGCTGCATTTTCCGCTTCATAGGAATATACCGCATACAGGATCCTTGCATACTGTGCTGTGTAATACTTCACACTCCGATCCTCTGGAAATGCATTTGATAATGCTGTACTGTTCTCATCCAGTTTTTCGTTTGCTTCCTGTAACAATGCGATCGTCCGCTGTGGCATATCATCAGTCTCGCTTCCAAGGTTATCAACATATATAGAAGCAATATTCAGATAATTTACATATTTACTTGTATTGGTATCTTCCAGATTATTACTGTTATATTCTTCAAAATTAAACAGATTCTCTTTGCTGTTCGCAAAGTTTGAATTCTTCTTGATCTTATTTTCACAAATAGCAGAATAATAAGATGCCTGTGCCACTTCATCCGGGAAGTTCTCTTTATCATTTACCTGATTAAAATACTGCATTGCAGCTTTGTAATCCTGAATTTCATTATAATAAAGGATCGCCACCTCATAAACAACATCATCCTGAACTTTATCAATATACTTGGTTACATATCGTACTCCAAGCTTCGCTCCACTTTCTACACCTTCAGCTGTCGCTTTCTCAGCATCCTGTGTGGCATCGTAATAATAAGCATATGTATCCAGCAATCCAAGATATGCGTCTGAAGATGTCTCATCTAACGCGATCGCATCTTTATAGATCTTGATTGCATCATTTACATCATTATCCTGCAATGCATCCTCTGCTTCCAAAATCTTATTGCTGTAGTTCTGTTCTTTGATCTCGTTCTTTTTTATACCACCGATAACTGCACACACGATAGATGCCAGTGACAATCCACCCATCGTACAAAATGTGATCAGTTTCTTCTTTGCTTTTGCGCGGTATTCATTATCTAATTCGTTATAATGATCAAGTGCATATAACAATTCTGAACAGGACTGATATCTGTCATTTGGATTTGGCTGACAGCATTTGATAATGATCTGCTCAAGTCCTGAAGAAAGCATCGGATTCCACTGTCTGATCGGCTTGATCTCATATGGTGGTTCACATGGATTCTTTCCGGTTACCAAATGATATAATGTCGCACCCAGATTATAAATATCTGTTCTTGCATCTGTATTATAGATACCACGTCCCTGCGCATCACCAAACTGCTCCGGCGCAGCATATCCTCTTGTTCCAAGGGCTGTCGTATCCGCATTATTCTCTATTACATATTCCTTTGCTGTACCAAAATCGATCAGCTTTACAGATCCGTCCGGCTTTAACATAACATTGGACGGTTTCATATCTCTGTAAATGATAGGTGGATTCATGGAATGAAGATAATCAAGCGCACTGGCAAGTGCACGTCCCCACTCAATTACATCCGACTGCTTCTGAGCTCCCTCTGCCTTCAGGACTTCATTCAAAGGTTTGCCTTCAACGAAATCCATAATTACATAGATCGTTCCATTTTCATTTATAATATCAACGATTCGCGGCAAAACCGGATGATCTACATTTTTAAGAATGTTTGCCTCTCGTTCAAGACCCTTTAACAGTGTCTCAACACTTTTGGAACCGTCGTTTTTGATCTCCTTGACTGCCCACTGCTTATTCAGTCGATTATCCATCGCCAGATAAACAATTGACATTCCACCCTGACCAACTTTTTTCAGTATTTCGTATTTTCCATCTAATACTGTACCTAATTCTGTCATCTTATCTCCCCACTACTCTGTCTTAATTAACAACACCGTGATATTATCGGTTTCCTTTCTGTACTTATCCAGTTCTGTAAGGAAAGCGCAGCCTTCATGCATGGAATTTTCATCAATGGCTGCTTCCGGTCCGATACGATCCAGCATCTCATCCTCTGATATCTTATGTCGGAATCCGTCTGAACATAACATGTAGCAGGCATTTCCTTCAATATAACCTCTGATAAAATCAGGTTCTACCACAGGTGATGCACCGATACACTGCAATAAAATACTTCTTCTGCTATCCCTCTCCGCCTGCTCCGGTGTCAGCCTTCCGGCAGCTATCTCTCGCGCTACAAGTGTCTGATCCTTTGTAAGCTGTGTAACCTCTTTGGTCAATTCATACACACGGCTGTCACCTACATGGATAATATAGTAATATTCTCCATACATTAACATCGCAGACAGGGTAGTACCGATCATAATTCCCTGTGATTCTCCGTATGCTTTTAATTTCTCATTCTCGTTGATCGCTATCATATCCCACTGTTGTTTCAATATGGATGCGTTAAATGTACCTGAAAGCACCAGTTCCGGGAAATCCTTCTCAAACCATTCACAGTATGCATATATCACCTCTTTACTGGCAAGCTCTCCTTTTGCAAGTCCTCCCATACCATCACAGATAATTGCAAATACCGCCGGTCCCTCCGGGGTCTCAGCAATCTTGATTGCCAGAGAATCCTGATTATTTTTCTTCTTTATTCCTACATCTGTATAATACGCTGTTTTATACTTCATACTTCTCTCCTGCTCTGTTGTCCCCACATCTATCTTATATGATATACAAACTCTTCATCTCCCAATGAAACCTTCGCATTATTTGTTAAAAATACATTTTCCTGTCCTGCTATATTTTTTCCATTTACATATGTACCATTGGTTGACTGATTGTCCTTAATATAGCTGACACCATTCTTTCTCTCAATAATGCAATGGATTCTGCTGACATCCGAATTATCAGTTACAGTATAATCCGCCTTTGTTGCTGATCTTCCGATCGCAAATTCCGGCTTATTTATATAGATTTTTTCATTTGTTGATATTCTTAACAGATAAGGCACTGGTGCCTGTGGCTTCGGCGCATCTGTTTTCTGCTCCGGCATTGATGATGCCGGTGCTGCCTCCGGCTTCTTCTCAGGCATCGGTGATACCGTTGTCACACCATTCGTTGGACGATTTGAAACCGGCAGCACTACCGGCCTGCCATCCGAACCCATCTGCATTGGCATTGGCTGTCCGTTTGGCATCGGACGGTTCGGCATCGGCATTGGGTATCCCGGCATTGGCTGTCCGTTTGGCATCGGACGGTTCGGCATCGGCATTGGCTGTCCGTTTGGCATCGGACGGTTCGGCATCGGCATTGGACGTCCCGGCATTGGCTGTCCGTTTGGCATCGGA
>DJPV01000058.1:0-1266 GCA_002437435.1 Lachnospiraceae bacterium UBA6403
TGGTGCAGGCAGATATTATTGAACCGGTATCCGGTCACGGAAAAGGAAAATATAAATTCAAACAGTAGTTTATATTATTTTGCTTAAAATTGTCGACACAGCGTGTAGACAATCCATTGTTTTATTTTTGGCAACAGGATAGAGAAAATAAGAAAACAGAATAGAAATTGTGCAGACGGTCTGCACAATTTAACAGATTGCATTTATTGAACAAAAAAGCCTAAATAGGCAGAAATTTTCAATGGATATATCGTATGACTAAAGAGGTGTTTGCAGGTGTGCAGCACCTTTTTGAGTTATTGGGAGAAAGATAAAAATGTTTCACTGAATATTTTAGCCTTTTTGGGCTATAATTTTCAGTGAGAACTTGAAAATCTGATAGAAAACATATATAATATTGATTGAAAAAGCCTAAATAGGCAGAAATTTTCAATGAAATGGAGTGGGCTTTATGGAAATTAAGCGTGATAGTTATCTTGAGCAGTTGATTTCATATCGTTTTGACGGTTTAGTGAAAGTAATTACCGGTATCAGGAGATGTGGTAAATCCTATCTTCTTAAAAATATATACCGAGATTATTTAATTGAAAACGGTGTGAAAGAAGAACAGATTATTACGATTGAGCTTGACCTTGCGAAAGATATTAAATATCGTAATCCGCTTATTCTTTCATCGTATGTAAGAGAGAAAGTGGAAAAGAGCAAAGACGAGTATTATCTTTTCGTTGATGAAATTCAAATGTCTGATGAGGTGGCTAATCCATATAATCCGGACGGTAAGAAAATTACTTTTTACGATGCTCTTAATGATTTGAGAGGTTTATCAAATTTAGATGTTTATGTAACAGGAAGCAATTCAAAAATGCTTTCCAGTGATATTCTTACTGAATTTAGAGGACGAAGCGATGAAATAAGAGTACACCCACTTAGTTTTGCGGAGTATTACTCTGCTGTTGGTGGGGATAAAAATGAAGCATTTGATGAATACGCATTCTATGGCGGTATGCCACTTATCTTGTCAAGACCTAATGATACGGCTAAGATGAACTATCTGAAATCACTTTTCTCGGAAGTATATATTAAAGACATTGTTGAACGTAGGAGAATTGAAAGACAAGATGTTCTGGAGCAGATTTTAGACTTACTCTGTTCATCGGTAGGTTCATTAACAAATCCGACTAAAATTGCGAATACTCTGAAGTCGAAACAAGGGGGTGGCGTGTCTGCCAACACGATTCGGGCATATATCGGACATTTGGAAGATGC
>DJPV01000058.1:1389-10350 GCA_002437435.1 Lachnospiraceae bacterium UBA6403
ATAGGTTTCCGCCAGCAGGAAATGACGCATATAATGGAGAACATCATATATAATGAGTTAAATATCAGGCAGTTTTCCGTTGATGTTGGTGTTGTTTATGCAAGGGCACTCAGTGAAAAAGGCAATTCAATTCGTACGCCAAGGGAAATAGATTTTGTCGTAAATTCAGGTGGAAAACGAACCTATATCCAGTCGGCGTATGCGATGCCTACTGATGAAAAAGCAGAAGTAGAACTCAGACCATTTACGCTTACAGGAGATTCTTTCCCTAAAATTGTGGTAAGGAAAGATATTGGAAAGCGTTGGTATGATGATAACGGAATTTTGAACATCAATGTGATTGATTTCCTTTTGGATAAGGAACTTATATAAAAAGAGCATATAGCGATTGTTGGAGAAAAATAAGTGAGTACAAAATATACGAAAGAAGAATTGGAAGAATACTTCTTTGAAGCCCTAGAAATGTTTAATGATGCTCTGGAGTCGGATATTACATCTGAAAATGTTGTGCTGGACTTTTTTACACCTGCCAACGGGCTTGCTGTATATAAGCGATTTTGCGAAAAATATTTTCCGGACAAATATGAAAAACAACACGAAACTGAGAATTACTTTGAGTTTATTGCGGCGAAAGCATTTGTCGGCAACAGACTTTATGGTGTACTTATGAGGACAAGTATGCGAAAAGAAGCTGTCGCACACTTGACTGTTATGGATTGCCTGCATTTGGACATCTAACGGGCAATGTGAAATCGGAAATTGTAGCAAAGTACATGAGAATGGCTTACGATGATATAAAAAAGACGCTTGAATGCCAGTCTTATGCAAATAAATGGGGGGATATATACAAAAACAAAAATATAGATGATGTTATGTTTAGAGATTATTTTGATAGAAAAAGTGAATGAAAAACCTGCCTTGGAAAGTGTGTGTAAATATCTTTGTATGCATTTGTTTTCAAGGGTGGTACAAGTTTATCTAAATCGTACCATGTTATCGAAAGATTGCTCTGCGAGAGCATAAGATTATTGAATTTATTGTAGATAATACGAAACAAGAGAAGATATTAAAAAGTTACTTGGAACGTATCTCTATGATATGAGTGAAAGGCAGTTCAGGGATCTTGCAAAGGAAGCGGATGCTATTTATAAGAAGAATCGCATGGTATTAGTTGATTTGAGAAAAATTGATAATTACCTTGAATATTTCCATGTTACGTAGGGAAACTGCAAAATTGTGTTGACTTGTTAGGCGACAAAAAGTATAATAATGGTGAGGTTGTTAAGGAGGTGCAGATTTGAATAATTCTAAGATGGGACGACCAAAGGTTGACGAACCTCGTTCCGAACGAATCAATGTCCGATTTACGGAAGAAGAGATGAAGAAAATAAAAGTATGCGCTGAGAAAAACGATCTCACCGTGACACAATTAGTGCGAAAGGGTGCGCTGGATATGACGGAATCCCTGGAGTAATTTTGCAGTGATACTTTCCTATTTAATATGGATATTGAAAGGAAGGGTATTATGGCAAAGAAGGTACGTAAAGATGTCAAGGGCAGAGTTCTCCGGAATGGGGAAACCTATATTAAGGACAGAAAACTGTATTGCTTTAGTTATACAGATGCCTTTGGCAAAAGAGGTTGTTTCTATTCAAAGGATCTGGCAATGCTCAGAGAGAAAGAGGCAAAGTATGAACGTGATAAACTTGATGGAATGGACGTATATGCATTGTCGAAGTCTACACTGAACTATGTATTTGACCGCTATATAGAAACAAAAAAGGAACTGAGAAGCACCACATATACAAATTATGTATATATGTACAATCGTTTTGTTCGAGATGGCTTTGGTAAGAATCTCATAGCAAACATAAAGTATTCTGATGTGCTGAGATTTTATCATGCACTACTCGAGCATGAACTGAAAATGAACACGTTAGAAACAATTCATACGGTTCTTCATCCAACGTTTCAGATGGCTGTGCGGGACGATGTAATTCGTACCAATCCATCTGATGGAGTAATGACAGAATTGAAGAGGACTACGAAGAAAAACATAGGTGTTCGCCATGCATTGACACTGGAGCAGGAACGCAAATTCCTTGAATTTGTAAGACAGTATGAGAATGCCTGTGCATGGAAGAACCTGTATGTAACGATGTTCGGTACAGGGTGCAGAATCGGAGAAATCATCGGACTTCGTTGGGAGGATGTTGATTTTGAAAAGAGATTGATCAGTATCAATCACAATATTACCTATTATCCTCGGATTGAGAATTCATATAAGAATGAGTTTCGTGTGTCGTTGCCTAAGACAGATGCGGGTGTAAGAACGGTTTCGATGATTGATGAGGTATATGAAGCACTTCTTGCGGAAAAAGGATATCAGGATAATGGTGGCATGTTTTGTACATCGGAGATTGAAGGCATGAGCGGATTTATATTTTGTAACCGCTATGGTAACATTCATAATCCGGCAGGTTTTGATGGGGTTCAACTAAAGCTCAGCAACAAGGTATCGAACAAGGTTGTCACCGTAGTGTGCCGTTGACTCAAGACCGATGATGATGCTGTCCTTGTCGAATGATTCGAGCTTAGAGACCAGCAGTTGGAAGCCATCAGCGTTATTTGTGAATTTGAACGGCTCAATGATTATTTCACCGTCGGAAGAAATCGCAGCGGCGAAATGGTTAAGTTTGGCAATATCAATGCCTACATAAAGTTTCATGAGGTTGTACCTCCCTTTCATAAAGTCTGATACCATGATGTCCACCATCGATTATCATCGTAGACTTGATAGAAATAAGTACTCTGAGTAAAGAACACTCCGGCAACATCCAGCTTATAAACAATTCAGATAAAAGTAGTGGCAATACACTCCGGTTGAGTAGTCAAGCTACAGGGTAAAAATCAAAAGTCCATAGTATCTGAATTGTATTGAACCACGATATTAAAAGAAAGGAAACGTATGATAATTAACTTCCTAATTATCATACAAGAAGTAATATGGCAGATAAAATACAAAATGCTTACGAATCATCAAAAAACATATATGACGATGTTCTCACACAGGGGAATTTTTTCAGCAGAATGTATATCAAGCTGTTTTGGAGTGGTACTGATGACAATGATATAGCACGAAAGGTCTTATCATATATTCCTGACGATTTTTCAGGAAATCTTCTCGATGTTCCAGTTGGAACGGCTGTATTTACGCAAAATAAATGGACATCCTTAAAAAATGCGAATATTACATGTCTTGATTATAGTATGGATATGCTTGAACAAGCTAAGAAAAGATTTAAAGGTTATGCACATATCGAGTGTATTCAGGGTGATGTTGGAAATTTGCAAATGGACGATGAATCATTTGATATTGTGCTGTCGATGAATGGATTTCATGCCTTTCCTGATAAGAAAAAAGCATTTCAGGAAACATGGCGTGTTTTGAAATTAGGAGGTACTTTTATTGCCTGTTTCTATATTAAAGGTAAATCCAAAAGAACGGATTGGCTTGTGAAAAATATTCTCGCAAAGAAAGGCTGGTTTTCTCCGCCGTTCCAGAATGAGGAAGAACTAAGAGATATTCTGAAGAAAATGTATAAACAAGTCGATATCCACATTGATGGGTCAATGGTATATTTTTGTTGTGTGAAGTAACACATCAGTTAGGTGCTTTAGCTATAATACAATTTCAGTTTATTACCTTGCCCTTTGAGAGAGGAGAAATCCATTTCTCAAAGGGCTTTTTCTATTTATACGGATATTCGCAAACTACAAGATAAAGGCAAAACTTCATATACTCTAAGCACAAGGAGGTTGAGGTTTGGCTATGAACAACAGTTTAGCAGAAGTACATCCGGAACTTGTTTTGGAGTGGTCGGAGAAAAACTTACCGCTTACACCCGATGACATTACTTTCGGTTCAAATAAAAAATTATGGTGGAAGCTTGATGAAGTAAATGCAAAGTCGAGGCAAGATTGGAAAAAGGATTGTCACAGGAGCAGCTTGCAAAGCGCATCGGAACCCAGCGTTCCAACATCTGCCGCATCGAAAAAGGAACGCAATAGTTATTTTAGCGGACTTAATGACAAGAGGAAGGAATATCCGCACAATATGCTATGATATTCCTTCCTACTCTAATATGGTGGATCTCAAAATAGTTTCAAAGAATCTTCGGCATCTACCCATATCTGCATTGTTCCATCCAGATATAGTTTTGCATATTCCAGTGGTTCGTCAATAGCAAGTGCATTTAATGCACAGTTTGATCCAGGCGTGGTTTTTAAGTCCTTTTCAGCTTCCCAACAGTCAATGCGGAGCATATATCCAACAGAGGTGTAAACATCAATACTGTTGCGCTTGGGATTGTATTCTGCAAATATTGTTCTCATCGTATCAAATCTCCTTATCGTTAAATCAATCATCAATTACAAAAATCAGAAGCATTTCAATCAGTTCACCATGTCACTTTTATTTTGTGTTATACTGTTTTATATGATTTTTTTGCCCTTGTATTTTCCCTTATCAGAGTTCGTAAACACTGATGGAACGATATAACACAAGGGAAACAATAAGGAAAAGCTCACCTGCGATAGATCCAGTGTTTTCAAGGGGTTGCGGAGAATTTAATAACAAAATATAACAGCTATTAAATATCTTAAAACAGGTGAAATCTCAATCGGAAGTTGTATCAATCTCTTTTTTCTATTTTTCGCCGTTTTTTATTTGGTATGTTCCCTTTCCTATTTTCTTTATCATACCCTCAGATTGAAACTCATTCATAATACGTTGTAACTGCCGTTCAGAGCAATGCAATTGAAAGGCGGTTTTCTCTAACCCTTTCAAGATTCCATTTTCGCATTTGAATTGCATATAATTCCAAACCCTTTCAGAGATGGAAGAAGATACAGCATCACGCATCATTGCTGCGGATAATTTATCTGCTATGTTTTTGCAGATCAAGCGTAGAAATTGATTACTTGCCAAGAGCTTTTCCTTATTTCCGGCAATTAAAAATGCCAGACATATTACATCTGTCACTGCCTGAGCAAAAACAGTCGTGTCGTCTTCTTCAAATAGCGCCATTTCTCCAAGGCAGTATGCTTCACTTCCTTGTGCTAATGAATACTTACTGCCATCATCACGGACATAATAAATAGAAATTCCCCCCTGGCAGACGATTTGAAACAATGCCTGCGGTTTCCACGGTGCGGCTATAAATTCTCCAGCTTCATACGCAACCAGAAAAAGCGGAATGTCCAAATCTTCCAAAATTCGGCGATAGGGACTGATTGACAGCAAATCACCCACTCTTTCTTTTTCAAAAATTTGTTTCATAAGCGCCTCCAACAAGACACATGTCTGGTTTTTCTTTTCCATTATAATTTATAATAGAATAATTATCAAGAGATTTTAAGGAGGAATATATGACTGTATTTGAAGAAAAAAGCATTGGAAAGGCAATTCTACGTTTAGGATTTCCGGCAATGCTTGCACAACTTGCAACCCTAATATACAACACCGCTGATACCTATTTTGTGTCGCTGACAAAAGATCCGAATCAGATTGCAGCAGTGACACTCAGCACACCGATTCTTCTGATTATCATGTCCATTGCCTGCATCTTTGGCATGGGAGGAAGCAGCGTGATTGCCCGTCTGTTAGGAGAAGATAAGAAGGCGGATAGCTGTCTGTGTTTTCAATTTGCAACATGGGCGATCCTGGCGTTTGGTGTGCTGGTTGCATGTCTCGGAATAATCTGCATTTCCCCCATTGCATATGCTATCGGTACTAATGCGAGTAACTATACTTACACCTGTGATTACCTACTCTATATTTTTCTGGGTGCACCGTTTATTATGCTTTCAAGCGGATACGCCCACCTGTTTCGCTCGGTAGCCCTTATCCGTGAAGCCACAATAGGTGTTATTATTGGCAATGTCTTGAATATCATATTGGATTGGGTGTTCATTGTTCCCTTGGGGATGGGTACTGCGGGTGCAGCATTAGCTACATCTTTAGGCTATGTTGTATCTACGGGATATTATCTTTGGTGTATCATTTCTCAAAAACGTAAAGGAAATGGCATCGTCTCTATTTCATTTAAAGGCTTTTCAAGAAGCAAAAAAATTGCCGGAAGTGTTGTAAAAATCGGTATCCCTGGTGCGTTGATCACAGTATTACTCAGCGTGTCCAACATCGTCCTGAACAGCCATGTAGCTCACTACGGCTCCGATGCTGTCGCCTGCTACGGCATTGCTTACAAACTCTCTTTGTTCGCTGTCTTGCTTTCGGTCGGATTTGCTCAGGGCATCGCCCCTCTGTTTGGTTTCTGTTATGGATCAAAGCAAACAAAGCGTCTCCGTAAAGCCGTCTTTATTAGTGCTTTTTTTGATATTTTATTGGGCATTTTCTTTATGGTAGTGTTTGCTCTGTTTGCCCACATTCTGACTGCTTTCTTTTTGGATGATTCGAGCCTTATTACTCAGTCTGCATCCTTTCTGAGAGTAATTGGTTTGTCTGCTCCTATGATTGGCATAATCAATATTGTGACTTCCTATTTTCAGGCATTAGGAAAAGCATTGAACTCCATGATTATCACTCTGCTCCGAAATGTGATTCTTTTCATACCAAGTGTAATGCTGATGGATACATTGTGGAATCTGCCAGGAGTAATTGCAACACAGCCAGTAGTTGAATGTATCGTCATGTTCGTAAGCATCATCTTATACCTTTTGAACCAGAAGCGAGAAATCGTTTCATAATCATGCCGCAGATACTTCAATTTGGAGTACCTGCGGCATTTTATGTGTACGAATTAAAAGAAAAAATTCCGATTTTATCAATCACAATCAACATATAAAAAATGCTCTCCACAATATAAGCACCTAAAAAGATATCCTTGTATTCCACCTTCATTATACATACATTCTTTTATATCAAACCCATTCAAATTCTGATCATAGTTCTTTTCAATTTCACCATCTATCCCCATATCAACCAATTCTTTCCATCCAACGTATCCAACAAAAGCACAATAGTCATCACAATGTGCAATCCAATATTCTTGCTGCCAACCACAATATCCCGGTGCCCGGTGAATCAATTCATCTAATTTGTCAGGATTAGAAACACGATCTGTACTTTCCGAATCCTGAAATTCTCCATCAAATTTTGAAGCAGCCATTCCGTTTGCAATGCAATTTGGTCATAAACATTGCCGGTAAAATGTGCGGTTAGAAACAACGGACTAAATTGTTTGTATTTTTATATTTCTTATTTTAGTTCCGAATATTAAACCTTGGAAAACGATATTGGTAAGACGAAGCCTGGATACCGTATTATACCTGATTGTTGCACTTGTGATAGCAGGTCTTGTGGTGCTGGTTGGAAAAGTCTGATTTTATGTTATAAATCATGCCTTTTGAGAAAGGTGAAAATCTTTTCTCAGAGGGCTTTTTCTGTGTTGTATATTTGTTTGTGAAATGGGAAAAATGAAGCTGATAATGATGGCTGGTTGCTGATCATAGCATGTTTTCAGTCAGAGAGAAATATGTTAATAAGATAGTAATTTGTACTGGAAGTATGATAAAATAAAAAGTAAATGGAAAGGTATGAGATACTAGGAATAAGAACAGTTTCCTATATAAACTATGAAGTGAGGTAGCGGATATGGAAAAAGATCCATTTAGAGAATATTTGAAAGAGTCTGAACCAGATAAAGCCTATAAAGGTTATGCTTGGAGCACGGCAATCGGACTTCAGGCGGTGGACGGACTCAAACCATCTAAATATTTGATTGATACTGCTATTCAGAATATTGAAGGCAAAATCACTATGAAAGAAGCACAGAGCCTCATTGATAGTTACTATGAGGAAAGACCGGTGCATTTGTCAGATGATGAGCGTACCGAAGAAGCAGATAAGGTTTCTTCCCGTATCGCAGAAATTCTATCGGAAGCAGCATTTTCATTTTTTCCAAATGAATATATCTCTATCCACCGCAAATTATTTCAGGGTATTTATAAACACGCTGGAAAAATTAGAGATTATAATATCACGAAGAAAGAATGGGTGCTTGATGGGGCAACCGTTATGTACGGAAGTGTTTCTGAACTGAGAGCAACGCTTGAATATGATTTTTTGCAGGAGAAAGATTTTAGCTACAAAGGTCTTTCCATGGACGAGATTATTCATCATCTTGCAGTATTTATTTCAGGGTTATGGAAAATCCATATCTTCGGAGAAGGTAATACGAGAACAACGGCAGTTTTTTTTATCAAATACCTAAGATCACTTGGATTCTCTGCAACCAATGATATTTTTGCTGAAAATGCATGGTATTTCAGAAATGCACTTGTCCGTGCAAACTATACGAACCTGCAAAAAGGTATTCACGAAACAACAGAATATCTGGAAGCGTTTCTCCGAAATCTGCTTTTAAATGAGAAAAATGAGCTTCATAATCGAAATATTCATATAAATGGACTTTTGAATGAGGAAAAAGTGGACATTGAGGATGCAAAAGTGGATATTGAGAATAAAAAAGTGGACATTCAAGACCGGAAAGTGGACATTGAAAGCATACTTTCTGCAAAAGGCAGCAATTTCTCGGTAAAAACGACGGTTCATATCCATAGACTCTTTGATAAGTTTGGCTTTGATGGAGTATTTGGAAGAAGTGCAGTTATGGAATGTCTTGAGCTGAAAGGTTCGGGTACTTCTAAATTTCTTGCAAATCTGGTACAGGCAGATATCATTGAACCGGTATCCGGTTATGGAAAAGGAAAATATAAATTCAAGAAGTAATTAAAAGTTAAAAAGAAATAAATAGCATTAAAAGATAAAGAGGTGTTAGCAGGTATGCTATGTGTCCAGACCTATGGTTACATATCGTATTTACTAACACCTCTTTTTCTAAAAACCATAATGCGAATAAAATTTTAAAAATATTCGCA
>DJPV01000058.1:10379-51125 GCA_002437435.1 Lachnospiraceae bacterium UBA6403
AAAATATTCGCATGTGGCAGGAGGAAGCAGAATGTTTATCGAAGGAAAAGAACTGGTTAAAAAATACGGAAAAGGAGAAGCAACCGTATATGCGCTTGATCATACGGATTTCAGCATGGAAAAGAGTGAGATCGTTGTTATCCTGGGACCAAGTGGAAGTGGTAAAAGTACACTGTTAAATATACTTGGAGGACTTGATAAAGCAACAGAGGGAAGCATGATCGTAGATGGAAAAGATCTTGAGAAAATGTCCGCAAAGGAGCTTGAGATTTACAGACGCGAAAAGCTGGGATTTGTATTCCAGTCCTATAATCTGACACCGGATCTTACAGTCAGAGAGAATGTAGAGATGACAGCAGAGCTGGTAAAAGATCCGCTTGATGTGGATTCCCTGATCGAGAATCTGGGACTTACCAAGTATGAGAAGCATTTTCCAAAGGAGCTTTCCGGTGGACAGCAGCAGCGTGTTGCGATCGCAAGAGCCATGGTAAAGAAACCGGATATTCTTCTGTGTGATGAGCTTACAGGTGCGCTTGATACGAAGTCATCGCGGGATGTACTGCGGAGAGTTCAGAAAATGAATGATACTTATAAGACAACCGTTGTCATTATTACACATAACCTGAATATAGCCAAAATGGCAGACCGGATCATTAAGATTACAGATGGTAAGGTTACATCTAATGTAAAAAATGCAGACAAGAAAAGAGTAGAGAAGATGGAGTTGTAATATGACGATCAATAAGAGAGCTGCGCGCAGCGTAAAGAATAATATATCTTTTTATATTATAAGTATTCTCCTTACTGCACTTACGTCCGTGCTCATAGTAGGTGCTGTGTCAACCGGACGCAATCTGACAAAGGTTGTGAAAAAATTTGTAGATGAATACAAGGCAGAGGATGCAGAATTTGTTACTTACAATCCTATATCAGATGAGGATATGGCGAGTCTGGAAAAGGAATATGATGTGATCCTTGAATACAGCAGCTATAAGGATATTAGCGTAGACAGCGGAGATCTGAAAGGCGCAACGGTCCGTGTGTTTGGGATGACGGAGAAGCTGAATCTGTGTGAGGTGAGAGATGGTCATGAGCCGGGAATCGGGGAAGCCCTTATTACACAGAATTTTGCTGAGAAACATGATATCTCAGTTGGAGATAAGATCTCTCTTGGCTCATATGATTATACCGTATCCGCATATACAACAAAGGCAGATTATATCTATATGCTTGAGAAGCCTACAGGCTATATCGACAATGAGAAATTTGGTCTGATCGTGGTGGACCGGGATGAATATGAGAAGATCGATGTCGCAGAAACCGGATACTACTCTATAAAATATAACAAAGATAATTCCAAAGACGTACGGAAAAAGTTAAATGAAGATTATGTAATGGCAAGTTACACGGCAGCTACAACAAATACAAGAATATCAATGCCTGTAAATGAAGGTACTGCTGTTACGAACATGGCAACGATGTATGCACCTGTGTTGTTCATAATCATAATTACACTTATCGTTATGATACTTGGAAGAAATATTAAAAATGAACAGTATCTTCTTGGAACATTTCTGGCACTTGGATTTTCCAGAAAGCAGATTGTTGGTCATTATATGCGTTATGGGTTGATCCCCGGACTGATCGGAAGTGTACTTGGAATTTTATGTGGGATACCAACGACAAAGCTTTTAAGTAAATTTTATATCGAATATGACTTTGAAAAACTGACATATAAGGTCACATATGATATTCCTGCGATTATTATAGCACTTGTTGTACCGGCGTTGCTTTATTGTATTGCCATTGCGATACAAGCTGCAAAGCTCCTTAAAAAATCACCGGTCGATCTGTTAAGAAATACAGGAAAAGACCGCAGAACGATCGGCGTTATGAAGAACAGCCATGCGAAGACCCAGCTTAAGATGAGAGTCAGAAGCGTGATCGGACATCCGGGAAGAAGTATCGTGACAGTATTTGGAGTGGCAGTTGCATCATTCTGTATTCTCGGTGGATTGATCGTGCATGACAGTCTGGATGATCTGATGACCAATGGACTTACAAGTTCTATAAAATATGAATATCTGTACCGGTTGAATTCATTGGAGACAGGAACGCCGGATGAGGGCGAAGCCCTGTTCCAGAACTACTATGAAGTAGATGGCAGCACAGTACAGCTCTCGGCACAGGGAATCGTGGAGAATTCCAAATATTTCCCGAATAAGACGGACAGTGGAGATAAGATGGAGCTGGACAAATATTATCTGACAAGTGCAGCGGCAGAGACCTTTGGCGTGAAGGTTGGCGAAGAAATTACATTTAACAATATTACAGATCTGAAAGAGCATAAGGTAAAGATCAGTGGTATTGTGACAGATAATACACATTGTTATCTGTATACAGGAAGAAGTAACGCAACCGAACTTGCAGGAGTTGATGAAGATGTATACAACTGTATTATCAGTAAGGATCGATTAGAGCTTGATCAGGATCTTGTAGCAAGCGAAACAGAGATGACGGTATCAGCGGATACAATGGAGAATCTGATGGGACCGATGAAAGTCATCGTAATCGCATTTGAAATCCTGGGAATGATAATGGGCGTATTTGTACTGTATCTGATCATCAACATGATCGTATCGGAATCATCAACCAATATATCTGTTATGAAGGTACTTGGTTTCAGCAGAAAAGAGATTTCAAACAGAGTATTAAATGTAAATCATGTGCTGGTATGCCTGGGCTTCATTCTTGGTTTCCCGATCGCATATTTATTTGTAAAGGTCGGTTATGCAGATACGATAGAAAACTATGGAATGTTATTATCACCGGTAGTTAAAGTGAAATCCATTGTGATCGGCTTCGTACTTACATGGGTAACATACGAACTGTCTCTTCTTCTTCAGAAAAGAAAAATATCAAGGATTGACATGGTGGAAGCTTTGAAGCAAAATAGTAGAAACGAGTAAGATTATTTGCAAAAGTTGTTTTTGGAGGATGCACATGGCAAAACGTGTATTTACAGAGGAAGAGAGAACGGAATACAGAGAAAAAATGCTGGCAGCAGGTTTTGATCTGTTAAAACAATATGGAATGACACATATGTCGGTTGCAAAGATCACAGAGGCGGCCGGTATAGGTGTAAGTACATTTTATAATTTCTTCCCATCGAAAGAGGCGTATGTATATGAAGTACTGGAATACAGGAGAAAGATCATACCTGAACTTATAAAAATGGCGCTGAATGGGAAAGAAAAAGCAGGACCTGCTGAGACACGAACATATCTGAAATTCATGATTGATGAGAATTACAGTGTATTTCCAAGCCTTACACCTGAAGATGAAAAACGTCTGTTAGAAATACTTCCGGAACAGGCAAGACCTGATCTGAAGCATGAAACAGATGTAGCGGCCAGATTTATGCAGTGGATGGAAGGCGTCCGCCAGGATATAAATATCGGAGTGGTTGCAAATCTGATCAAGATATATGTACTTGGTGCGGAAGGCAGGGATATCCTTCATGATGCGGCATATGAAGAGACAATGGAACGTATGCGAGATGTGATCCTATATGAAATCTTTGGACGGATAGAATAAGAAGCTTAAGAGCCTGCCAGCGGCAGTAATACTCTGACGGTGAAGATACCGTTCTTTGCAAAGAACTGGAACTGACCATGGTAGGAATCTGCGATCGCAGCAATATTTTTAGTTCCAAATCCATGACCTGTCTGCGTGGAGGCGGGCATACCATTTTGAAAAGAAAACGTTCCGATAAACGGATTGCTGATCTGGATCAGGAGCGTCTGATTCCGTTCGGCGAGCTGAACCTGTATGAATTTTTCTTCTGTTTCGATCGATGCATGGAGGGCATTTTCCAGAGCATTTGATAAAACGGCACACAGCTTTGTGTCAGACAGAGGAAGTTCCGCAGGAATAGAAAAGCCTGAACCAGCAGAGAGATGCCCTCTGATTCTGCTTTGGTATCGTAGACGGACAGAAGCAGATTGATCAGTTCGTTTGAACAGAATTGTTTTGGTGTGATCGCATCCAGGTCGGATTGTACGTTTTGTATATATCCCTGAAGCTTATCCAGATTCCCGGTTCCTGCAAGTGCCTGCAAATAAGTAAAATGATGATGCATATCATGGCGGTAGGCGGCTGCCTGTGCCTGTATGGTTCGCATATGATTTAAGTCAATGGCTGCGTGCGTAAGCTGCATATGCAGAGATTCTGCCAGTCGTTCTGCCTGTTCCTGTTCTTCCAGCTTATGATAATAATAAAAGATGAAAACAAAATAGAAGACACAGCAGACGGATGGCATGAACTGAACCACAAATTCATTGCTGGTATAAAGCATGTTGGTATAAATCGTAGAAGCATAATCAAAAAGATAGTAGCAGAGTGGAAGAATACCAAGGATATAGACTGATTTTTTTGCTTTTGGCATAAAATGCTGTGTCAGAGTTGCTTCATAGTGGTATAAGAAATAAAAAGTTATAATCGCACAGCCTACATAAACGATCGTGTAAATGATCTTATTGTCAGAAAATAACCGGACAGCCAGGCCGCACCAGCGGGGAATCTGACAGCACATATAAGCAGTTAAGACGCTGACGATTGAGGTGATCCATGAACATTTGTATATCAGCCAGAGAAAAAGGATCAATGGAAGATGGACTACGACCGGATACAGACCTCTGGAGATTTCCTGCCCGAAGACTGCGAAAGAAATAATCTGAAGTATTCCATCAAGGGCGCAGAAAACAGACAGAGAGAGTATGTTTTCCGGTTAAACGGAACGCCGGTAAAACATACACTTGCTGCTGCACCAAAGAGGAATACGGTTATAAAATAAATACTGTCGCAGAGAAAATTCATATCATTGGCTCCTTATCATTTTCCAAAAGAGGTTGTATAGGCAAAATTTAAAAACTGTTCTGAAATCTTTGTGTAATTATTTCTGGAAAGCGGGATCTTCTGACTATCTGTCAGGATAATATCACTTTTTGTAACATATTGAATATAATTCATATTAACCGCATAAGAACGGTGCGGGTATATAAAATCAGGATAGACCTTCAGAATATCCAGAAATTCTGTAAAGGTCATTATGGCAGAGATTGTTGTCCGATCTGCCAGATGTAAGGTGATGGTTCTGTGCGTGACTTCGCCATATACCAGAGCAGATACCCTGATCCGGCTATATTGCTTCGCTGTTGTATAAATGATAAAGCTTGCGGTATCTTTCTTATCCAGTTCGGCAAAAATTGCATCTATGGAAGCAAAAAATTTTTCTTCGGTTACCGGTTTTAATAGGTAGTTCTGGGCTTTCACTTCGTAGCTGTCTACTGCATATTCCGGAGAACTTGTCAGGAAGATGATCTCGGTGTCTGTTCCGGAAGCCCTGATATTTCTTGCAATTTCAATTCCATTTTCTCCGGGCATTAAAATGTCCAGAATCGTAATATCAAATCGTTTTCCCTGATCAATGGCATCCGGTAATGAGAAGCCATTTTGAAATATATGAATCTGAAGCGGTATGGCATGAAGCTTCTGATATCGTTCAAAGAGATCTGCCAGTGCCTGCCTCTCCTGTTTGCTGTCATCACAAATCGCTATATGTATCAAAAAAATCTACTCCTTATCATGGCTTAACAGATTGTGCCAAGCCGGTCTTTGATCGTCATTTGTACAGGCGTACTCATTGACCTGAATTCATTATAGCATAGTTCTGACCGGATCGTTTGACATTTCATACATGTATAGATGCATTTCATGCATGGAATGTAAATGTTGAAATCTGTTGTGGAATGCGGAGCTGCTTCGTGATAGACTGAAAATATACAGGGATAATTTTAGATTAAGGGAGAATTAACCATGGGAAAAGTAAGATTAAATGAGAATGCAGAAATAGTTGCAGCCATAAAAGAAGGATTAAAAAGAAAAGATGGATATTGTCCATGCAGGCTTGAAAAGATACCGGAGAACAAATGCATCTGCAAGGAATTCCGGGATCAGATCAATGATCCGGAGTTTGAGGGATATTGTCATTGCCGTTTATACTACAAAGAAAAGTAATATAGTATGTAAATTCTGTATTATTTGCAGTATGACACAGGATGTTTCGTCAAAATAAACATAAAAAATATTTATATATCCAAAAAAATTGCTAATAAATCCAAAAATATTCTATTCTTTCTTCCTGCTTGTCACATTATAATGAATTTAGTCAATGAGACAGAGCGAAAAATAAACAAAATGTACAAACAGGAGGAATGAAATATGAGAAAGAAAAAAGTTATAGCTGTCATTGCAGCAGCAACACTTGCATTATCAATGGTAGGATGTGGATCAGGCGGATCAGGCGGAAGCAGTTCAAGCGGAGTTGCAAATAAGGATAAGCCACTTTGCTGGTTCAACCGTCAGCCATCCAACAGCTCAACAGGAGAGCTTGACAAAGAAGCATTAAGCTTCAACAAAGATACTTATTATGTAGGATTCGATGCTAATCAGGGTGCTGAACTTCAGGGTGAGATGGTTCTTGATTACATCAAGAAGAATGCAGCAACAATCGACCGTAATGGTGATGGTGTTATCGGATACGTTTTAGCAATCGGTGATATCGGACACAATGACTCAATCGCTCGTACTCGTGGTGTTCGTTCAGCACTTGGCACAGGAGTTGAGACAGACGGAGCAATCGACTCAACACCAGCCGGTACAAATGTAGATGGATCAGCAAAGGTTGTTCAGGATGCAAAACTTGATGTAGATGGTAAGACATATACGATCCGTGAGCTTGCTTCACAGGAAATGAAGAACTCAGCAGGTGCTACATGGGATGCAGCAACAGCAGGTAACGCTATTGGAACATGGACAGCTTCATTTGGTGATCAGATCGATGTAGTTGTTTCAAATAACGATGGTATGGGAATGTCAATGTTCAATGCATGGGCAAAGGACAACAAGGTTCCTACATTTGGATACGATGCGAACAGCGATGCTGTAGCAGCTATTGCAGAAGGTTACGGCGGAACAATTTCACAGCATGCAGATGTTCAGGCATACTTAACACTCAGAGTTCTTCGTAACGCACTTGATGGAGTAGATGTTGATACAGGTATCGGTACACCGGATGAAGCTGGTAACTGCTTGACAGAAGGTGAAGATTACAGATACAGTGAAGAAGAAAGATCATACTACGCATTAAACGTAGCTGTAACTGCTGACAACTATCAGGATTTTACAGATTCAACAAAGGTTTATGACAAGGTTGCAAAACAGCTTGATTCAAGCAAGAGCCCAACAAAGAAAGTATGGCTTGATATCTACAATGCTTCAGATAACTTCTTAAGCTCAACATACCAGCCACTTCTTGAGAACTACGATGATCTGCTCAACCTGAAAGTAGATTATATCGGTGGTGATGGTCAGACAGAGTCTAACATTACAAACCGTCTTGGTAACCCAGGCGAATATGACGCATTTGCGATCAACATGGTTAAGACAGATAATGCAGCATCATACACAACACTTCTTAACAAATAAGATAACTGATCGACAGGCAAAATGATTTAACTCAGAGGGGTGTCAGATACAATAATTTGATACCCTTCTTTTACTAAGAAAGGGAAGTAGAGATATGGCAGAAGATAAGAATAAATACATCTTATCGATTCAGGGCATGAGCAAATCATTCGGTAGAAACAAGGTTCTTGACCACATTAATCTGAATGTAAAACCGGGCTCGATCATGGGCCTTATGGGTGAGAACGGTGCCGGAAAATCGACAATGATGAAATGTCTCTTCGGAACCTATCAGAAGGACGAAGGAACTATAATATTAGATGGTAAAGAAGTAAATTTCTCAGGTCCAAAGGATGCCCTTGAAAACGGAGTTGCAATGGTTCATCAGGAACTTAACCAGTGTCTTGAAAGAAGCGTTGTGGACAACCTGTTCTTGGGACGTTATCCAAAGAATTCCCTCGGTGTAATTGATGAGGGCAGAATGAAAAAAGAAGCTTCAGATCTGTTCAGAAAACTCGGTATAACCGTAAATCTGACACAGCCAATGAAGAAAATGTCAGTATCACAGCGTCAGATGTGTGAGATCGCAAAGGCTATTTCTTATAACTCAAAAGTAATCGTACTTGATGAGCCGACATCTTCACTGACAGCACCTGAGGTTGCAAAGCTGTTCAAGATGATGAGACAGCTAAAAGAGCAGGGAATTTCCCTGATCTATATATCACATAAAATGGATGAGATCTTCGAGATCTGTGACCAGATATCCGTTCTTCGAGATGGTAGTCTGGTAATGACAAAAGACAGCAAGGACACAAACATGAACGAACTGATCTCCGCAATGGTCGGTCGTTCCCTTGATAATAGATTTCCACCTGTAGACAATGAGCCTGGTGAGACAATTCTCTCCGTACAGAATCTGTCAACAAAATATGCACCAAAGCTCCAGAACATCACATTTGATGTTAAGAAGGGTGAGATTTTCGGACTGTATGGTCTAGTAGGTGCAGGTCGTACAGAGCTCCTTGAAACCATATTTGGTATGCGTACAAGAGCAGCAGGAAATGTACTTTACAATGGCAAGATGATGAACTTCTCATCACCAAAGGATGCCATGGATCATGGTTTTGCCCTGATTACAGAGGAAAGAAAAGCAAACGGACTTTTTCTGAAAGCAGATATTACATTTAATACAACAATTGCAAATATGAACCATTATAAGAGCAGTATCGCACTTAACCATGATGATATGGTGCGTGCAACTGCAGAGGAGATCAAGGTTATGCATACAAAGTGTATGGGACCGGATGATATGATCGCAAACCTCTCCGGTGGTAACCAGCAGAAGGTTATCTTCGGTAAATGGCTGGAGCGTTCTCCTAATGTGTTTATGATGGATGATCCTACAAGAGGTATTGATGTAGGTGCCAAGTACGAGATCTATGAACTGATCATCAACATGGCGAAGCAGGGTAAGACGATTATCGTTGTATCCTCTGAGATGCCGGAGATTCTTGGTATCACAAACCGTATCGGTGTTATGTCGAACGGACACCTTGCAGGAATCGTAAATACAAAAGAGACGAACCAGGAAGAATTATTAAGACTTAGTGCGAAATATTTGTAATAGAGAGGAGTTTTGGTTATGGCAGATAAAAGTAAGATCCTTTCGGCTGATGCAGAAGCAGCGCTTTTAAAGCCGATTGATGAATATGTAGGAAAAATACAGTCACAGATCGATGCACTCCGTGTAGACGGATCTGACAAAGTTCAGAGCTATAAGAACCAGATCGCAATTGCGAAAGAAGACAAGAACTTATCAAAGGATGAGAAAGCAAAAGCAGTTGAAGCAGCAAAGACCGGACTTGAAAAGGCAAAAGGTGTGGAAGCGGCAAACAAGGATAAGGTATCCAAGTTGATCGCAGAAGCAGAAAAGTACCTTTCCGAGAATTATAACAGTAAATATTATGATAAAGTAGTTGCAAGCTGTGAGGCTGAAAAGGCAGCAGAGAATGAAGCTTATGAGAAGGTTCGTGCAACTATCAAGACAGAACATGAGCAGACACTTGCTAAGCTTTCAGCTGCAGATGAGATCAAAGATGAGAAATATGTTTATAAAAATAGATTGTTTGATGCACAGATGTCTCATGAATCCAGATTACAGGAGATCAAGGACAGAAAGCATGATGCATTTGCACATAAGTTCCATCTGATCGACCTCTTACGGATGTCCAAATATACATTTGGTCAAAAGCAGGCGCAGAAGATTGAAAATTACAAATATACATTCAACACAACCCAGTTCCTTTACAAGAATGGTCTGTATATCGTAATTATCCTGATTTTCATTGCACTTTGTATTATCACACCAATCGTTAAGAATACACAGTTATTGACTGTTACCAATATTCTGAATATTTTACAGCAGGCATCTCCTCGAATGTTCCTTGCACTCGGTGTTGCCGGTCTGATCTTACTTACAGGTACTGACCTTTCCATCGGACGTATGGTAGGTATGGGTATGGTTACAGCAACTATCATCATGCACAATGGTGTTAATACAGGCGGCGTATTCGGACATATCTTTGATTTCTCAAATATTCCGGCCGCTCCTAGAGCACTTCTTGCACTGGTAGCCTGTATTATTCTTACTACATTATTCTCAAGCATTGCTGGTTTTTTCATGGCAAAATACAAGATGCATCCATTCATCTCGACCATGGCGAACATGCTTATTATCTTTGGTTTAGTAACATACGCAACAAAGGGTGTATCATTCGGTGCAATTGATTCTTCAATCCCTAACATGTTCATCCCTACATTTGGCAGTTTCCCATCTATTATCCTCTGGGCAATTGTAGCGATCATCGTTGTATGGTTCATCTGGAACAAGACAACATTTGGTAAGAATCTGTATGCTGTAGGTGGAAACCCGGAGGCAGCAGCAGTTTCAGGTATATCAGTATTCAAGGTAACACTTGGCGCATTCATCCTGGCAGGTATCCTTTACGGATTCGGTTCATGGCTTGAATGTAACAGAATGGTAGGTTCCGGTAGTGCCGCTTATGGACAGGGCTGGGATATGGATGCCATTGCAGCCTGTGTAGTTGGTGGTGTATCATTTACAGGTGGTATCGGCAAGATCTCCGGTGTTGTAACTGGTGTACTTATCTTCACATCATTAACATACTCACTGACAATTCTTGGTATTGATACAAACCTTCAGTTCATTTTCGAAGGTATCATCATCCTTGCAGCTGTAACACTTGACTGTCTCAAGTATGTACAGAAGAAGTAAGGAAATATAATGATCGCTCACAAAAAAACGATATAAATCAAAAGCCGCTCCGTTCGTCTTTGATATGCTTTTTGTCAGGTTGACAGATAAAAGCTCCAGACTGAACAGAGCGGCTTTTAAAATATCGGGATAATGATTTTTTTCATTTGGGGATATATGGTAAAACAGGATTTGAGGGTTCAATCCAGATATAGATTTGTTATAATAAACAGGATGTAAATATGTAGAAAAAAGAAGTGTAATGAAGTATAGTTATATAGAAACACGGCATAGATTTCTGATGCGCAATGTGGCAATACATATAATGAAAAGAAGAGGAATGCAGGATGGATAACTACAAAGTGGTACTCGTTGATGACGAGGTGGAAGTAATTGATGCAATCGAACAGAGAATTCATTGGGATATATTAGGATTTGAGGTTGTTGGAAGTGCAACAAATGGAGTGAAAGCATTGGAACTTGTAGAGAAGCAGCAGCCGGATGTCGTTATAACGGATATCAAGATGCCATATATGGATGGACTGGAGCTTGCCAGACGATTGAATAAAGAATATCAGAATATCCATATTATCATTTTTACAGGATTTGATGAATTTGAATATGCAAAAGAAGCCGTTCATCTGGAAGTAGAGGAGTATATGTTAAAGCCGATCAACGCACTGGAATTAACAGAATGTATGAAACGGTTGAAGAAGACTCTGGATAAGGAGAGGGAAGAACGTCTGAATGTAACAAAGCTGGAGAATTATCTGAAGGATTCGCTTCCGGTGCTTCAGACAAATCTTTTTGTTTCTCTGATCGAGGGACGTGTAAATGAGGAATATTGTGAGAAGTTTCTGACGGCATATCAGATCGATATGAAAGGACCGTATTATTGCTGCGCAATCTTTCATACCTCGGAACATCATGTGCCGGATGGTATGAATCCGCTCCTGCTTGCGATGTCAGTTGAGCATGAGATCAAGGAACGGTTGGTACCGGAATGGAAGAGCCACATGTTTACATATCTTGGAAATGCGCTCATGATCATAGAACTGGATACGGAAGAAACAGTAGTTGCACTTACAGATGCCTGCGATCGTTTCTGCAAATGGGCATATCGTGTTATGGGAGCAGTTGTGACTGCCGGAATCGGAAGAGTCTGTGATAACCTGATCAGTATTAATTCTTCTTATGATGGAGCGAGAGAAGCCGTTTCTTATCGTGTATTATATGGAACGAGCCGTGCAATTAATATCGGAGAGATCGCTCCAAAGGAACAGGAGATCCTGATCCAGCCGGAGGATACAAAAATGCATGATCTGTTCAAGGCAATTCATCTGGGAACAGCGGAAACGATTGAACAGTCAGTACGGAAAGAAGTAGAGAAGCTTCATAATAATGCCAAGACGGTGAGTCAGTATAATCTTGCGATCATGGAGATGGTAGGAGCGTTTTATCGTTTCTGTGCCAATAATTTTATAGATTTTAATGAATTTTGCGGAGATGTTGGCAACCCATACGAACGGGTGCCTGAAATGGATGAAAGTACGCTGACTGCATGGATGATCGATTCGGCAAAAGCAATCAGCGAGGAATTGAAAAATGCCAGAAATAGTACATCGAGACGAATGGTTACGGATGCACAGAATCTGGTGCATGAGAGGTATATGGAACCAAACCTGTCGTTAGATACCGTGTGTTCTGCACTTGGTGTATCGAATTCCTATTTTTCCAGTGTATTTAAGAAGGAAACAGGAAAAGCATTTGTAACGTATTTGACGGATTACCGGATGGATCATGCGGCAGAACTGATCCTTGAAACGAATGAGAAGAGTTATCAGATCGCAGAGAGGGTCGGTTATCTCGATGCAAATTATTTCAGTTATGTATTTAAAAAGCGTTTTGGAGTTTCACCATCCAAATACAGAACAGAGCATTTGAACAAATAAAGGATAAATAAGGGAAAACGTGTTGAAGAATACCAGAAAGAAAAAAGACAAGAAAAATGAAATTTCTATCATCGGACGTCTTCGGGGGTGGTTTTATCATGGCAGATTTATAGGCTTTGATATTCAATCGATCATTATGACGGTGCTTACAGCTCTTACGATCGTGACTACGGTTATTATGGGTCTGCTGTTATATAATCGTTTTAAAATGGCAATCAAGCAGACAGCAATCACGAATACGGAGAGTATGGTGGAAAATACCGTTGAAAAGGTAGATGCGGATCTGTTAAACGTGCGTCAGATCACGAACGCGATGAATTATAACATAATTCAGGAATATGATATTTCCAGTCAGGAGTTCAATCGGCAGTTCAGTCTGTTATATGAGATCAACATCGATAAGATCCAGAGTATGGCATTATATGATGATGATGGAAATCTGCTGACGGCAGAACCGGTAGCAGTACAGAAGGATGGAGCGGAGTCGTCAGAGCAGGACTGGTATCAGAATGCAGAAGCGGATATCGAGAATATTCATTTCTCTACGCCGCATATCCAGAATCTGTTCGTAGATGGCACATATCGGTATCACTGGGTGGTGTCACTGAGCCGTTCCGTTGATATCAATGACGGAGAGCAGCCGGGAAGCGGTGTTCTTCTGGTCGATATGAAATATTCGGTGATCGAGGATACGCTGTCAAGGATTAATGATGCATCGAACGAGATCTATTATTATCTATGCAGCCGTGATGGGCGGATGATCTATCACCCTCGCGGAATAGATATGGATCGGGGATATTTCAAAGAAGATTACCGGGAAGCAGCAACCTATGAAGATGGTACATATGAACTTACGGTCAATGGTAAGACCAGCAATGTGATCGTAAGCAGTGTTGCTTATACGGGCTGGAAGGTGGTCGGTGTTGTTCCGGAAAGTGTGCAGATCGCAAGTATCAACCGATTCCGGTATTATATCATTACGACGGTTATCATTCTTATGATGATGCTTTTAGGTGTGAACCGTATTATCTCTAAGAAAATATCCAGACCGATCCTGAAGTTAAATGAATCGGTAAAAGCATATGAAGCTGGCGGACCAACTGATATCTATATCGGTGGATCTTCAGAGATCCGTCATCTGGGATATTCTGTTCAGAAATCCTACGAACAGATCGAAGTACTGATGCAGGAGATTATCCGGGAGCAGACGGAACGAAGAAAGAGTGAAATGGATGCTTTGCAGAGTCAAATCAATCCGCATTTCCTCTATAATACATTGGAATCCATCACATGGATGGTAGAAGCGAAGAAGAACCTGGATGCGGTGTTTATGATCTCGGAGCTTGCAAAGCTTCTTCGTATCAGTCTGTCAAAGGGCAGAACAGTGATTAAGATATCCGATGAGATCCAACACAGTCGAAGTTATATGAATATCCAGAAGGTTCGATATAAGGAACGCTTTCAGGTGGAATTTGATATTAATGAGGAGATCAACGATTATTGTACGGTGAAGCTGATCGTGCAGCCGATCCTTGAAAATGCGATCTATTATGGCGTAGGCAATATGGACGAGGATGATGGGGGCAAGATTACGATTCGTGGCGAGAAAAAAGATGATGATATTTACATATCTGTAGAAGATAATGGTATGGGAATGAGTGAAGATGTCGTTGAGAATATATTAAAAGATAATAATAAAGTGCCAAAGCATGGTTCCGGGGTCGGCTTGATCAATGTTCATTCCAGAATCCAGTTGATGTTCGGAAATGAATATGGTCTGGAGGTTTACAGTGAACCGGACGAAGGCACAAAGATTGTGATCCACATACCGGCAATCCCATATACGGAAGAGAATCGGGAACAGCTTGAAACACAGAACTATGGAAAGGGAGAGTGACAGATGAAGAAAAATAGAATTACTTTCCTTGTGGCAGAACTGATCCTGATGATCATTGCCTGTATATTTATCCGCAAGATATTTCAGGAAGATGATCCACAGAAACGTGTGGCAGTTATTATTCCGGATTCCGGCGATACCAGATGGGAAGGGCTGGTCAATGGATTAAAGCAGTCTGCAAAGGTTAATGATGTGCATTTGATTATCTGTAATACAGACGAAATCGCAAATGCAGAGGATGAAAAAGAGCTGATCGATGAACAGCTGGAAAATAATGTAGATGCATTTATCATCTGTCCTGCGCCGGGAACAGATACAAAGGATATGCTTGCCTCCTTACAGGCAGAGAAACAGACCTTTGTGCTGATAACCGAGGATGCTTATATGGAAGATGACGCAGAGGCGACCGGATTTGTAACGGTAAAGCCGGATAATTATCAGATCGGTTACACCCTTGGCAGGCAGATCATAGAAAATAACACGGATGGTCTGGATGGCAGGAAGATCGGAATGATCCTTGGACGTGCAGAGACAGAGGCAAGTACCAGCAGGGCAAAGGGACTGACCGATGCACTTTCAGACTATAATTGTGAGATAGCATGGACATATCATGAAGATGGCAGCAAAGATATCTGTGAGGTGGTAAATACACTGGGAACAGTTGATTATATAGCAGCTATGGACACGGAAGCACTTGATACGCTCGGTGAAAATGCTGAGAATGGGTATTATAATGGTGCAGAGATATACGGTGTCGGTTCCAGTATGAAGTCGGTGGCTTTGCTTGACTATGACCGGATCCGGTGTCTGGTCATTCCCGATGGATATAGCATTGGTTATGAGAGTGTAAATGAGATCGCAAAGAAACTTGAGCGCTCGACATATACGTTAAAAAGTCATGAAGAAGCGATACGGGTAATCTATAAAGATGACCTGTTTTCGGAAGAGACAGAAAGGTTTTTGTATTCGTATGAATAGAAGAAAAACAAGAAAAATAATAGTCTGCATCTGCATATTGGCAGTTATGCTGTCTCTGGTATCCTGTGACAGCAGAAAGAACCAGAAGGACAGGACTCTGCGGGTCGGCGTTGTTACATATACGCCGGATGATCCGTTTATCAATACGATGACAGATATATTGAAAGATGACCTGAAAGCGTTAGAGGCAAGTGATATGAAGGTCATCGTATCAGTCAGAAGTGGAGATAACAGTCAGCAGGAACAGGATGAGGTGGTGGAGGAAATGATCGATGCCGGATGTGATGTACTCTGTGTGAATCTGGTTGATCGAACTGCTCCGTCAAATATTATAAGGCTTGCAAGACAGGATGACATCCCGGTGATTTTCTTTAACAGAGAACCGGTAAGAGAAGATCTGCTGCAATGGGACAAGCTGTATTATGTAGGATGTGATGCTGCACAGTCCGGTGAAATGCAGGGCGAGATCGCGGCAGAATATATCAGAAATCATCCGGAAGTAGACAAAAATAAGGATGGCAAGATCCAGTATATACTTTTAGAGGGTGAAGCCGGTCATCAGGATGCGATCAGCAGAACGGACTGGTCTGTAAAAACAATCCTTGATAATGGTGTGAAGCTTGAGAAGCTGACATATCAATTTGCAGACTGGAACCGAGCACAGGCAGAGAACCGTATGAGTCAGTTGATCAGCCAGTATGGAGATCAGATCGAGATGGTTATTTCCAATAATGATGAAATGGCACTCGGTGCAGTCGAAGCCTATAAGAATGCCGGATATGCACAGAGTGATTATCCGATCATCTTTGGTATCGATGGTCTGGATGACGCAGTGGAAGCTATCCGGTCGGGAACTGTGCAGGGAACTGTCTATAATGACAGGGAAGCGCAGGCAAGAAAGATTGCACAGCTTGCAGTATCTCTGTTTCGTGGAAATGATGTGAGCGTACTTGGACTGGAAGACGAACGATATTATATGGCACAGTACCGTAAGGTTGACGCAGATAACGTGGATGAATTTTTAAAAAAATAGTAGAATTAACGGATGTGTGTAAAAATTTCGAGAGTAAGGTTCTTTTAAAGATGATGTCTTTATGGGAATTGTAAGAAAACTGGTTTTATGAAAATAGGTATGTAGCAGGAGGTTAACATAAATGCAGGATATATGGATTGAATCTTTTTATAATGAAATTGATGCTGAGAAACGACAGGCATTTCTAAAGGAACATGCCGGAGAGCCAAAGAACGAATTAGATGAATTCCGCGAGAAGCTATGGATTGCCCGGTATGGCAAACGGAAACCAAAGAATGATGCATTTGTAGGCTATCTGATGCAGATGAAATATATTGCAGAGGGTGGCGGCATGAGCCTTGGCGCACAGAAAAGAAAGCAGGCGGCTGAAGTTCTGACCGGCTTATTCCTTGGCAGCTATGACAATCTGGATATCGAGAAGCAGGAAATGGTATTCTATGAGATCAAAAATGCTTTCCTGAAGCTGATCGGTGTCAGCAAGAACGGACGTGGATTTACTTCTGTTGTATTTGGCATGGGGCAGTTATCCGATGAAAGTGTAGCAAAGAAGATTGCAGATCAGATCAGCACGATCGCATTTGCCACACCACACATGCTTCATATGGATAAGGAATTTGCGATATTCCAGCAGGTTGCACTTGAAGCTTTCCGACAGGAATTCCCGAACCGGGAGCATTTCCTGAAGAAGTAGGGGTGTCCGTGATATGGTGTTGGATAGTTATCAGGACATGCAGGATGGAAAAGGACGAGATTACAAAGAATTTTTTTCAGAATTGGAAAGCAGGTATCACATTTCGGATGTATAAGGGAATGATTTTGCCATTGGCAGAGCAGGATATTATTCAAAATACAGATTATATTGCGTATGAGAAGAAAGCTCCAGAGACAGCAGTCAAGTTAGCGCAAGGATTGAGAAAAGCAATTGCAGATCTGAAGCGAGAAACGGTTTGTGTTTTGCGTGTGTTATGTATGTTGGTAGATGCGAAAACGATATTGTTAAATATGTGGCTATAAAAAGAGAGTTATAAGACAAAAAAAGCCAGATAAACATTAATTATTGTGTTTATCTGGCTTTTTAATGATTCTTTATGCATTCTCCTGCGTAGCAGCACCTTCATATACGGCTTCGTTTGTAAGTTCAATGCCGAGCTTCTTGAAGGTTGTCATATCGACTGCGGACAGGATCGATGATACATGGAGCTGGCAGCCGGACAACTTTGGAAGCTGTTCCAATGCATGCCTTGCATTTGAATCGGATACGGCACACATGGATAACGCGATCAGAACTTCGTCGGTATGAAGACGAGGATTCTTGCTGCCAAGGTATCCGGTCTTTAAGTGCTGGATCGGTTCGATAAAGGTACGGGAGATCAGATGTGTATTTTTATCAATGTTTCCAAGTACCTTAATTGCATTTAACAACACAGCAGATGCAGGACCGAGCAGATCGGAAGTAGAACCGGTAACGATCGTTCCGTCTGGCAGTTCTAAGGCTGCGGTGGCTGAACCATTTTCCTGTGCAAGGTTATTGGCAACCGGAACAACCGTACGGTCGTTGACTGTGATCTTCGCCTGCTTCATGATAAGTTCCTGTTTGTATACTTCGTCTTTGGTCGCTTCGTCTTTAACGAAACGGTTCAGAGACTGGTAATATCGTCTGATAATTTCCTGATTGGACGCTTCCTTGCAGGCATCATCGTCAATGATACAGTTTCCTGCCATATTTACACCCATATCGGTTGGGGATTTGTATGGACAATAACCATAGATTCCTTCGAACATGGAAGCCAGAACCGGATAGATCTCGATGTCACGGTTGTAGTTGACGGTTGTTTCGCCATAAGCTTCCAGATGGAATGGATCAATCATATTGACATCGTTTAAGTCTGCGGTAGCAGCTTCATAAGCCAGATTGACCGGATGTTTAAGTGGGATATTCCAGATTGGGAAAGTCTCAAATTTGGCATAGCCGGCCTTGATGCCGCACTTGTTCTCATGGTAAAGCTGTGACAGACAGGTTGCCATCTTGCCGCTTCCCGGCCCCGGTGCCGTAACAATGACAAGTGGACGGGTTGTCTCTACATAATCATTTTTTCCATAGCCATCATCACTTACGATATAGTCAATGTTATTCGGATAACCCTCGATAGAATAGTGATGGTAGACCTTGATGCCGATTGCTTCCAGTTTCTTCTGGAAAATATCGGCAGATGGCTGTCCGGCATATCGTGTGATAACCACGCTGCTGACATACAGCCCTTTCTTTTTATATACATCGATCAGACGGATAACATCCTGATCGTATGTGATTCCCAGATCGTGACGGATCTTGTTGCGCTCGATATCGGCGGCATTGATCGAAATGATCATTTCTGCCTGATCTGCAAGCTGTAAGAGCATCTGTAATTTGCTGTCCGGTGCAAATCCCGGAAGCACGCGGGAGGCATGATAGTCGTCAAATAATTTGCCACCGAATTCCAGATATAGTTTATCTCCAAATTGTTCGATACGTTCCCTGATGTGTGCAGACTGCATGGACAGGTACTTGTCATTGTCGAAGCCAATGCGTTTCATTTTTTGAAATTCTCCTTCGTAAATTAATCAATATACGGTGGACACTTAAGAAAATAAAGTGCCCTATAAGAGAATACCACAGAGAGGGGAGAAAATATAGAGAAAATTTACTCAAGGCTTCGATTTTCCCCAATATCCTTCCACGGCTTCCTGATTCAATCCTTCGCCAATGACGATCAGGATCGCCTGTCCATTTGGAATCGGTTCAATCTCGGTCTTCTGGTGTGTGACATTGATGGATATCCAGCTTCCATCAGCGAGCTTCTGGAACCCTTTAATTCGGAAGACCTTACCACAGGCTGGATCGTGCAGGATCTTCTGGCAGCTTTCTTTTAAGAAATCCTCTGTAAAATCCATATTCATGAAATACAGACTGTCATAGGTCTGTTTGTCGTCAAACCAGAGTTTCGTATAATTGGCGTCCTGATAGCCGGATGAGAGGATTGCTTTATAGTCCTCATCGGTCAGATCTTTCCAGTCCTTTTCCAGAACTACCTGTTTTGGCGTGGACTTAGAGTGTAAAATGTCAAATGACTGTTTTACATAATCTTTGGTAGAGGCTAACTGTTCTGGTGTGACTTCCTGTGAATGACTGTATAAGACAGTGCCGGCCTGTGCCACCTGGGAAGCCAGAAGATAACGGGAAGCTTCGGAGAGATTCTGCTCCAGTGTGGCATCAATGATCGTAATAACATTTCCGATCGTATACCAGCGGTCAAGCGGATCTTCGTGCAGGGCATCGAAGAATTCGTCCATATCGAAGATGCCGGATGGCTCTACCAGAACGCGGTCATACCCACACATTCCCATTGCAATCAGCTTGGTTTTGAATCGTCTTCGGTGACAGTCGGCATCACAACCGCCGGCAACCATTTCCAATGTACAGTTATCACCAAGGATATCTTGTAACAGCATGGCATCGACATTGACTGCACCAAAATCGTTTTCAAGGATACCGATATTTAAGCCCTGACCGATCAGGTATTTGGCATATTTCCTTATAAAAGTAGTTTTACCGGAACCTAAGAATCCGGTGATCAAATCTATCTGAATCATAAAAATCACCTCTTGTTGTATTTGCAGATGATATTCGTGGGAGCATTCACCTACTGCTATATTTGTGTATCCTTAACATTACCAATCAGGGGACGCTTCCGCTCGTTTTCCCGCTGTGTAACTTCGAACTAACCTCGGATAAACCTCGGTAAGGTCTCAGTTAGGTCTGCAGCGGTACTAAGATGCCACTTATGTGCCATCAAGTACCGGCGACCTCAAATGCCCCTGTATTGGCAAGTTAAGATACACAAATAACATATAGGTTAGAATATTCCTACGAATACCATCTGCAATCACATTCTAGCACAGGCGGGGAAAAAAGAAAATCGAAGGAATGGGAAAAAGTTATCTTGTCTGAATCTCATCCATAAGGTATAGTAACCTTATCACGAAATAAACGGAAAAGGGTAAGACGAATGATTTTAAATGTAGAAAGTTTGACGCATGGTTTTGGAGACAGAGCCATTTTCAATAATGTATCTTTCCGGCTACTTGCCGGTGAGCATATCGGACTGGTTGGAGCAAATGGTGAAGGTAAAAGTACCTTTATGAATATTGTGACAGGAACACTTGCGCCGGATGAGGGAAAGGTGGAATGGAACAAGCATGTGCGTGTTGGCTATCTGGATCAGCATGCAGTGCTGGAAAAGGGAATGACGATTGAATCTGTGTTGAAGTCGGCATTTTCCTATCTGTTTGAGATGGAGGAGAAGATCAACCAGATCTATGACAGCATGGCGGATGCAACGGATGATGAGATCATGGAAATGATGGAAGAGGTCGGCACGTTGCAGGATCTTCTGACAAACCATGATTTCTATATGATCGATGCCAAGACAGAACAGGTAGCAAGAGCACTGGGACTTCTGGAACTTGGACTGGATCATGACGTAACAGATCTGAGCGGTGGTCAGCGTACCAAGGTTTTACTTGCAAAGCTGTTACTTGAGAAGCCTGAGATTTTGCTGCTTGATGAACCGACAAACTATCTTGATGCAGAACATATCGAGTGGTTGAAGCGGTATTTGCAGGAATATGAGAACGCATTTATCCTGATCAGCCATGATATTCCGTTTTTAAATGATGTGGTAAATATCATCTACCATATGGAGAATCAGGAATTGAACCGATATGTCGGCAACTATGATAAATTCTTGGAAGTATACGAGGCGAGAAAGGCACAGCAGGAGGCTGCTTACCGGAAACAACAGCAGGAGATCAGCGAGTTGAAGGATTTCGTTGCCAGAAACAAGGCACGTGTTGCCACAAGAAATATGGCGATGTCCAGACAGAAGAAGCTGGACAAGATGGACGTGATAGAACTTGCGAAGGAGCGCCCGAAGCCGGAATTTTATTTCAAGGAAGCGAGAACACCGGGCAAGATGTTATTTGAAACTGAGGATCTGGTGATCGGATATGACAAACAGGCACCACTTTCCAAACCGATCAATCTTCGGATGGAGCGTGGAGAAAAGATCGCGATCGTTGGTACAAATGGTATAGGAAAGAGTACGCTGCTTAAGAGCCTGCTTGGAATTATCAAACCGATATCCGGTACGGTGCATCTGGGTGATTATTTGTATAAAGGCTATTTTGAACAGGAAATGACTGGAACAGAGAATACCTGTCTGGAAGAAATCTGGCAGGAATTTCCGGGATTTTCACAGTATGAGGTACGGTCGGCACTTGCCAAATGCGGACTGACGACCAAGCATATCGAGAGTAAGGTAAAGGTATTAAGCGGTGGTGAGCAGGCGAAGGTGCGTCTGTGCAAGTTGATCAATCAAGAGACAAATCTGCTGATCCTCGACGAGCCGACAAACCATCTGGATGTGGATGCAAAGGACGAATTGAAGCGGGCATTGAAAGACTATCACGGCTCGGTTTTGTTAGTTTGCCATGAGCCGGAGTTCTATTCGGATATTGTGACAAAGGTGTGGAATCTGGAAGAGTACAGTGTGCTGACACTGTAATAAAGAAAGGTATCGCAGGCAGTTTTTATGTAGAAAATATAAGGCTGCCTGCAATTGATAGCACATATAGTTTACAATGAGAATTGAATTTATAAATATGAGGTGAAGAACGTCTATCATTGGACGAGAATATAGACGGCTATGAATATGCTGACAGAGATAATATTGAATGATAAAGGGACAAATGAAAATATCCGGGTACAGGTTATAAAGTCCGGAAGGAAAAGCCTTGGTCTGGAGGTGCGACCGGATGGAACTGTATTTGCAAGGATTCCGGCGAGATTATCTGATCGTGAATTAAAAGCATTTATAGAGAAGCAGCACGACTGGATCTTGAAGAAGGTGGATCAGGTAAAAAAGCGTGCGGATGCGCGCACAAAAATTCAGGTTCCATCTGTGGATGCGTTATCAGATTCAGAGATTCAAAAGATCAAAGATAAAATTGCAGACCGGGTAAAGTATTATTGTGCGGTTATGCAGGTGACAGTTGGGCGTATCACGATCCGTAACCAGAAGACCAGATGGGGAAGCTGCAGCAGTGCCGGAAATGTGAATTTTAATTATCAATTATACTATCTACCGGATGAATTACTTGACTATGTGGTAGTGCATGAGCTGGCGCACAGACGTCATATGAATCATTCCAAAGAATTCTGGTCAGAGGTGGAGCGGTATTGTCCTGACTATAGAGCGAGACGGAAGCAGTTAAAAGAATATCAACTGGCGAATTAAAGCCTGAAATGTAAGTTTCAGGATCGAATATAGATTAGGGGACAAATTTATTTCAGAAGATGATTTGGCTGAAGTGTAAAGGAAGTTTAATATGGGATTATTTCGAAAAAAGAAAGATCAGGCATCATATGACAGTCAGAAAAAACGACCGGTCATCAAATGCAGTATTTGCACCGGTGAGCAGGTCGCAGGTTTTCAGGATGTTCATAACGGGACATTTGAAGATGTCATGTTGATCCGTGGAAAAGAAGATCTGAAAGTCTTTCGGAAAAAATATGGAATCCCGCAGGCTGCGGAGATTCCAAAGATATATTGATTTATTTTTCCTTTTTATTTGGGACGTTACATTCCTTGAGAACAGAATCAATCTTTGCGTCTACAGTAGAATCAACCATCTGGTGGGAGATCCGGTCAAACACATTGTTGGAATTGGAATCATCTCCATCAAAAAGATTTGCAGCTTTTTCTTTCATGTTTTCAATATGATCGCCAAGGGTAACCCCGTCTTTGTTTATATCGATGTCTTTAATACCCATAATAGTTCCTCCTGAAAAATAGTTTCTATAGGATATAATAAACATAAAATTGTTTGCTTGCAAGACATTGATTTTATATTATGTATTGAGCAAGTAATGTCTATAAGATGATACAAACATATAAGGAATAAAGAGGAGTAAGAAAATGACACAGGAAAATTTAGTAAGATTTGAGTTCCGAAATATAAAAAGAAATGAAGCAGAGCAAACAGCAGAGATCGAACGGATCTGTTTTCCTCCGAATGAGGCATGTACTCCAGAGATGATGCATCTGCGTGTAGAGAAAGCTCCGGAAATGTTTCTGGTTGCGGTAGATAAAGCAACAGGTAAGATTGCCGGATTTATTAATGGTCTGTCTACAAATGAAACGGTTCTGCGTGATGAATTCTTTCAGAATGCAGATCTGTATGATCCGGCCGGAGAAAATGTAATGATCCTTGGTGTTGATGTTCTGCCGGAATACCGCAGGATCGGTCTGGCTTCTGAAATGATGGAATGTTATAAGAACAGGGAGAGACAGAATGGGCGAAAGAGACTGATCCTTACCTGTCTGGAATCAAAGGTTGCCATGTACCAGAAGATGGGATACGAGGATAACGGCATATCGGATTCTTCGTGGGGTGGCGAACAGTGGCATGAGATGACGTGTGAACTGGAAATTGAATAACTGTAAGAAATAAGTCAAAAATTTAATAAATCTTACATAGAATAAAAAAATTAATCTTGTGCTTATATTTGTAGAATTTTCAAAAAAGTGGCGTTAAATGAAGGAAAACTTCATAAATAAATTCATAGTCAGAATAAAATTGATCTGATAAGTTGCAAATTTTAACGAATGTTATTGTGTAAGTAAATTGCGCCCATATTTACAAAGAATACAGAACATTGCAACAAATGAATTTGTAAAGCAAAATGAAGTGTTTGCCGATATTGTGAATTATGCAATTTATGATGGAAAGCAAATTGTGAAGGCAGCCGATCTGACAGAAAAGAGTGTTACGGAAAATATACTCTGGAATGAAAATGAGAAAATAATTGGCAAAGAAATGGCGCGGGATGTTTTAAAATCCTGTGTTATAAAACAGGATGCGCAGGTTACCTATGTAATTATAGGAATTGAAAATCAGACAGAAATTAACACAGTCATGCCTGTAAGAAATCTGCTTTATGATACATTGTCTTATGCCAGACAGATTAAAGAGATCAGCATACATAATAAAAAGAAAAAACGAGTGAAAACAAGTGGTGAATTCTTGTCAGGATTTTGTCAGGATGATAAACGATAACTGTATGCTATGATCCACAGACATGGTATGGAGCAAAGACGTTAAAGGAAATGTTGTATGATGTTGATCCATGTATTATGAAATACGTGCCAGATTACAAGATTTGCCTGATCAGTCCGTCACAGATCTACGACTATGATAAATTTAGAACGGACTTTGGAACTGTAATGAAATTTATGGCTGCATCAAAGGATAAGGTTTTACTACAACAACTATTCATGACAGATCGGGAGAAATTAGCTAATTTAGGGGTACGGGCATCGGAAGCATTGAATGTCTTGCTGAATCTAAATGTCAGGATTAATGAAGGAGGATACGATATGTTATGTAAAGGAATGGAAGACTGGTTGAAGGATGAGCGTGAAGAAGGTAAAGCGGAAGGTATGACAGAGGGACGGAAAGAAGGTCAAAAAGAAGGCACTTCCCTCTTGGCGCAGGCAATCCGGTATGTGCGTTCAGGCGATGATACCCTGGAAAAATTAGAAGAAAAGGGTATCCCGGAGGCGATTGCAAAGACAGCGTTGGAACTTGGATAAGGAGAAAGAACATGCATACATTAGAAGCAGTCAGAAAGTATGAAAAAGAATATGAAGTAGATGCTGATAAACGACCATTATTTCATGTGACACCACCGGTAGGCTGGATGAATGATCCAAATGGATTTTCTGTATATAAGGGGCAAATCCATTTGTTTTATCAGTATCATCCATATAGTAATGTATGGGGACCGGTGCATTGGGGGCATCAGGTAAGTGAGGATATGATAAACTGGAAGCAGTATCAGACTGCACTGGCACCGGATATGGAATATGATGAGGAAGGATGCTTTTCCGGCTCAGCCCTTATGACAAATCTCGGACATGTGCTGTTTTATACGGGAGTCAGCAGAGATAAGAATGGTGGCTGTAATCTTCAGAATCAATGCATGGCAATTGGAGATGGCATGAATTATGAGAAATTGAAGAATAATCCTGTTCTTACAGGCGAGATGATGCCGGAAGGATTCAGTCATATTGATTTCAGAGATCCAAAGGTATGGGAAGAAGATGGCATTTATTATATGCTGACCTGCAGCCGGGATGCTCAGAATAAAGGGATGATCGCTTTATTTTCAAATTCTGAAATACATCAATATCTGGAAAAAACAGAACTTACCGGACAGGAGACAGAAGCCTTTGAGAAAGCAGCAGGCTGTTGGGAATATGAGGGTGTATTTGCAGAGCACATGGAACGGTTGGGAAGCGTATGGGAATGTCCGGATTATTTCAGATTGGATGGAAAAGATGTGCTGTTGTTTTCGCCGCCTGATGTACAGGCGCAGGGAAATGAACTGCATAATGGTAATAATGCGATCTATGTTGTTGGGACATATGACCATGTAAAAAAGCAGTTTCAAATGGGACAGCCACATACTCTTGATAAAGGTCTGGATTTTTATGCATCACAGACGACAGAACTCCCGGATGGAAGAAGAATTCTGATCGCATGGATGCAGTCATGGCATAACTCATTTATCCCGGATGGACAGGAGTGGCAGGGCATGATGACAATTCCGAGAGAATTATATCTGTCAGATGGCAGGATCATCCAGAAGCCTGTGAAAGAACTGGAACAATATCGTGTTCGTCCGGTTTCCTATTCGAATGAAAAGGTAGAAGGCAGGCAGTACTTTGATGGGATAAAGGGAAGAACGTTGGATATGACAGTAACAATAAAATCCGGTGATTTTCAGGAATTTTATATTGATGTGGCAAAAAATGCAGAATGCCATACAAGAATTACATATAACAGAAGAAAGCGGGAGATCGAAGTTGACCGGACATTTGCCGGAATGAACCGGGATGTAGCCTGTATCAGGCGTGCAAACCTGGAATCAGAAGCAGAGCAGATAATATTACGGTTTATTCTTGACCGCAATTCGGTAGAGCTGTTTGTGAATGGCGGAGAACTGTCAATGAGTACGGCAATTTATACACCACAGACAGCAGATGAAATTTCATTTTTCTGTGATGGGAATGCGATGATTGATATAGAAAAGTTCGATATCGAGATCCCATGCAGGAAGATAAATCCTGATATGTGTTATAGATAAAGTAATCTGAAATACAGACGATGCAATGAATCTATTTGACGGATAAACCAGAAGTAGTATAATAAACATGACCATTCGTTTAGAAATAAGTGCGGCGTTTGCCCCGTATTACCCATGACTCTTTTTTCTATTGCGTAGGCAGAGCGGAGCTTTCAGGAGGTAGCGGATGGTCTTTTTGTGTAAAAGCGTCGATGGGCGTAATTTAGAATAGAAAGTCCCGGCGTATGCAATATGCAGGGATTTGTACAAAAAGAGAAATATAAATCTGACAGGAGAAAGCACTACAATGAAGATGATATCGTGGAATGTGAATGGAATTCGCGCATGTGTTGGAAAGAATTTTATGGATTTCTTTAAAGAGGCAGATGCAGATATTTTTTGTATTCAGGAATCAAAAATGCAGGAAGGACAGCTTCAACTGGAGCTTCCGGGCTATTATCAATATTGGAATTATGCAGAGAAAAAGGGATATTCAGGAACTGCTATTTTTGCAAAGAAAGAGCCATTGTCAGTGGTATATGGAATCGGTATAGAAGAACACGATCATGAGGGACGCGTCATTACACTCGAATATGATAATTTTTATATGGTTACTGTATATACGCCAAATTCACAGAACGAGCTTGCCAGACTGGATTATCGTATGAAGTGGGAGGATGATTTCAGAGAGTATCTGAAGCATTTGGAACAGACAAAACCAGTGGTAGTATGTGGAGATATGAATGTGGCGCATACTGAGATCGATCTGAAAAATCCAAAGACGAACCGTAAGAATGCAGGATTTACAGATGAGGAAAGAGAAAAGTTCAGTACCCTGCTTGACAGTGGATTTATTGATACATTCCGTTATTTTAACCCGGATGCAGAAGGTATTTACTCCTGGTGGTCTTACCGCTTTAAGGCAAGAGAGAAGAATGCCGGATGGCGGATCGACTATTTTCTGACATCAAAGATTCTGAAATCCAGACTTGTGGATGCAAAGATCCATACGGAAGTATTCGGTTCTGATCATTGTCCGGTAGAACTTGATATTGACCTGTAACGATGCCATTTATCAGAATAAATGTTTACTGACAGGAGAAAAAGCAAAGATTACAGCACTTGCGGGTGTAGAAGAATAGAAAAAATGATAAAAGGAGAAATAACATATGCCAGTTTTTGATTTCAGTGATAAACCGGTAAAGAATGAGGATACGATTTGTACCTATACGGCATTTCAGTCAAATGCAAAGGAAAAGACACCGGAGGAACCGATTCTGGTGTTAGATAACAGTGAAAGACAGTGGATTCACCATGCACTTGGAGTTTTTACGAATCCGGCAAAGCGTACTGCTTTTGAATTCAAAGAAAATGGGGAAACATTCTCAGCGGACATTTTAAAGATTGATTCCAGATTTGTCAGTCTGATCAAATGGCTGGGAGAAAATCATATCAGTGTGCGTCTGTCCGGTAAGAATATGGAAGATGGATATGCAGTATACAGAATCCGTGAGACAGCATTTGGTGGTGGAACCAAGTTATCTGCGGCAGATGGATTCTTACAGTTTATGATCGAACGGCTGCTTGCAAGTACAGCGTCGGAGGAAGTCGAGGAGGATGACGATGCAGACGAGGAAGGCGACGATATGAAGCTGACCAGTCTTCAGAGTATCTCGGATTTTATGACATGTGCGGGCAGAACGATGCCGGATAATATCCGTCTCTGGGCGAGAAGAAATCTTGCAGTTGCCAGATCAAATGAGGTGTCACCGGAGGAGCGCCGCCATGCACAGAGAGCACTCTCAATCATGATGAATATTCAGTGGAAGAGCAATTATTTTGAAGCGATCGATCCGGTTGAAGCAAGACGGATCCTGGATGAAGAATTATATGGAATGGAACGTGTAAAGCAGAGGATCATGGAGACGGTTATTCAGATCAACCGAACCCATACACTTCCTGCTTATGGACTATTACTGGTCGGCCCTGCCGGTACCGGAAAATCACAGATCGCATATGCGGTTGCCCGTATTCTGAAATTGCCATGGACAACTCTGGATATGAGTTCGATCAATGATCCTGAGCAGCTTACAGGAAGTTCCAGAATCTACGCAAATGCAAAGCCGGGTATTATCATGGAAGCCTTCTCGATTGCAGGGGAATCCAATCTGGTATTTATTATCAATGAGCTTGATAAGGCAGCATCCGGAAAGGGAAATGGAAATCCTGCGGATGTACTTCTGACCCTGCTTGATAATCTTGGATTTACCGATAACTATATGGAATGTATGATCCCGACCGTTGGAGTATATCCGATCGCAACTGCAAATAATAAAGAAGATATCAGTGCACCGTTGATGTCACGTTTTGCGGTTATCGACATACCGGATTATACCTTTGAAGAAAAGAAGATCATCTTCAGTAAATTTGCACTGCCAAAGGTATTGAAGCGGATCGGTCTGAAAGAGAATGAATGTATCATCACAGAGGATGGTCTGGATGCGGTCATTGAAGAATTCAAGAATACATCCGGTATCCGTGATCTGGAGCAGGCAGCCGAGCATCTGGCAGCAAATGCACTTTACCAGATCGAGGTAGATCATGTACCACAGGTGACATTTGATGCGGAAGGCGTAAGACATTTATTCCTTTAGGAGATTCTTAAAGTGTGAGTCTTACCGGGCGGCTGTTTTTAGTTAAATGAAAATGGAGCGTAAGTAGAAATGATAAAATTAGTTGCAAGTGATGTGGATGGAACTCTTGTCCCTGACGGAACGTTTGAGATCGATCCTGAGATCTATGATGTGATAAAGAAATTAAAAGAAAAGGGTATAACCTTTGTGGCAGCAAGCGGCAGGCAGTATGCAAGCCTTAAGAAATTATTTGCGCCGGTTGCGGATCAGATCTTATATATCCCGGATAATGGCGGATTTGTCAGAGGAAGCAAGGGCGAAACATGGCTCAAGCATTCGATGGAGAAAGACCTGATCCGTGCGATCGTGGAGGATGCAGAGAAACTGCCGGATGTAGAGCTGATGCTCTGCGGCAGGGATTACGCCTATGTGGGAAGCGAGGATGGACGACTGTATAACTGGATGCGGGAAGCATACCGGTATGAGATCAAGGCAGTACCGGATCTTACCGATATTGATGATGATATCGTGAAAATCTCGATATTCCACCCGGAAGATGCAGAGCGGATCGTAAAAGAATGGTTTTATGATAAATGGAAGGACACCGTTTTACTGGCGCCTGCCGGAGTTTACTGGGTAGACTGTTCAGAACCATCGATCAATAAGGGAAGTGCATTACAGTTCCTGCTTGATAAATATGAGATCAAACCGGATGAAGTTATGGTATTTGGTGATAACATCAATGACCTTGGTATGTTTGCCTGTGCAAAGGAAAGCTATGCGATCGGAAGTGCCAGAGATGAGGTAAAGCAGGCAGCAGCTCATGTAGCAGATACGATGCGCAATCAGGGTGTGATCAAGGTATTAAAGGAACAGCTGCTAAAATAAAACCGGACAGCAGTAGTGATAGAAAAAGGAGTGAAGCCTGATGGCATGTACAACGATATTAGTTGGAAAGAAGGCATCCTATGATGGATTAACGATCATTGCCAGAAATGATGATTCAGGATCCGGTCATTATATGCCGAAGAAATTTGTAGTCGTAGAACCGGAAGAACAGCCAAAAACCTACCGTTCGGTTCTGGCACATCTGGAAATTCCGCTTCCGGAAGAAGCGATGCGTTATACCTCGATGCCAAATGCAGTCGATGGTGAGGGCATCTGGGCGGCAAGTGGTGTAAATGCAGCGCACGTTGCAATGACAGCAACTGAAACCATTACATCGAATCCGAGAGTGCTCGGTGCAGATCCTCTGGTCGAGTATCAGCCGGCAGAGAACGGAAACGATGCAATATCGGGCGGAATCGGAGAAGAAGATATCGTCTGTCTGATACTTCCATATATAAAAAGTGCAAGAGCAGGTGTAGAGCGTCTTGGCAGTCTGCTTGAAACGTACGGAACTTATGAGATGAATGGAATTGCATTCCAGGATCAGGATGAGATCTGGTGGATGGAGACGATCGGAGGACATCACTGGGTCGCGAAGAAAGTGCCGGATGATGTCTATGTTGTAATGCCGAATCAATTCGGCATGGATGTATTTGACATGAAGGATGCATTAATGGATCAGAAAGCACATATGTGCTCAAAAGATCTTCCGGAATTTATCGAGAAGCATCATCTGGATCTGACTGTCGGAAGAAGCGAAGAATGTAAGGCACAGGATGAAGATCTTCCGTATGCCGGATTTATTAATCCAAGGGAGATGTTCGGCAGCCATGATGATTCGGATCATGTCTACAATACGCCAAGAGCATGGTTTATGGAGCGTTATCTGAATCCGAAGACCTACCGCTGGGATGGTGAAAATGCAGACTATACACCGATATCGGATGACATTCCATGGAGTCTGATTCCGGAACATAAAGTGACGATGGAGGATGTCAAGTATGTGCTGTCCTCTCATTATCAGGGAACACCTTATGATCCATATCTTCCATATGGAGATAAGAAGATGGCAGGCGCATATCGTTCCATCGGTATTAACCGGAATATCTGGCGAACACAACCGATGCGGTATCTACCGATAATTTCTACTGGAGCAGCCGGATGATCGCAGCGATGGCAGATGCCTCTTACAGCAAGTCTCTGTTCCATATCGAACGGTATCAGGAAACCATGCTTGCAAAGGGGCATGAAGTGATCAATCGATATGATGAACAGATAGAGAAAGAACCGGATGCCGATAAACGAAGCGCGCTTCGGGAGCAGGCAAATCAGGAAATGGCAGATATTCTTCAGAAAGAGACCGGTAAGACACTTTCCAAAGTCTTATATGAATTGAGTAATCAGATGAAGAATTCATATGCGAGATCGGATGCTTAAAAGTACCGGTATAGAAAAGAAAGAGAAAGAAATACAGGAGAAAAAGTAAGAAATATGAAACGAGAATCTTTTAAGTCCCGTTTAGGATTTTTATTAGTAAGTGCCGGATGTGCAATCGGAATAGGAAATGTATGGAGATTTCCATATGTAGCAGGAGAAAACGGAGGCGGTATCTTTGTACTGTTCTATCTGCTGTTCCTGGTGGCGATGGGACTTCCGGTTCTGACCATGGAGCTTGCTGTCGGAAGGGGAAGCAGAAAGAGTGCGGTTCTTGCATATAAGGAGCTGGAGAAACCAAAGAGTAAATGGCATATCCATGGCTGGTTTGCGATCCTTGGATGTTATGTGCTGATGATGTACTATACAACCGTATCCGGCTGGATGGTGTCGTATTTTTACAAATTTGTAATGGGTGAATTCAAGGCTGGTATGGATGCGGATGCGACCGGATCTGTGTTCTCAGATCTGCTTGCCGATCCAAAGCAGATGGGCTTCTGGATGATACTGACAGTTATTGTCGGATTTATCGTATGCAGCCGTGGTCTTCAAAATGGTCTGGAGCGGATCAGTAAGATCATGATGACAGCACTTCTGGTGCTGATCGTAGTGCTGGCAGTTCACAGTATTACGTTAGCAGGAGCAGGTGAGGGCTTACGGTTTTATCTGATCCCAAATCTGTCAACGGTTGAAAAAGTCGGAATAGGAAATGTGATCTCGGCGGCTATGAATCAGGCATTCTTTACCTTGAGTCTCGGTGTGGCTGCGATGGAGATCTTCGGAAGTTATATGAGCAAGGAGCATGCACTGACCGGTGAGGGTGTGCGGATCTGTGCACTGGATACCTTTGTTGCTGTTATGTCAGGACTGATCATTTTTCCGGCATGTTTCAGCTATGGGGTAGAGGTTACTTCAGGACCAAAGCTGATATTTGTAACGCTGCCAAATGTATTTGTAAACATGGCAGGCGGAAGAATATGGGGTTCTTTGTTCTTCCTGTTTATGACATTTGCAAGCTTTTCAACTGTAATTGCTGTATTTGAAAATATCATGTCTTTTGCAATGGATATGTTCGGATGGAGCAGAAATAAAACAGCGCTGATCAACTGCATCATTATTCTGATCGTAAGTCTGCCATGTGTTCTGGGATACAATGTATGGAGTGATCTGCACCTGATCGGTGGCAGAGACGTATTAGACAGCGAGGACTTCCTGGTAAGTAATCTGCTGCTTCCACTCGGTTCTCTGGTCTATCTGTTGTTCTGTGTTACGAAGTGGGGCTGGGGCTTTGACAATTATATCGAGGAAGCAAATACCGGTTCCGGACTGAAGATGTCCAGAAAACTGAAGCCATATTTCCAGTTTGTACTTCCTGTCCTGATCCTGATCATTCTGATTCAGGGACTTTTATAAAGAAGAATTCTGAAATAAAACACAAGAAGATATTTGGGAGACCGGAAAATATATGGATACGAAAAAATATGAAGATCAGATACCTGTAGATGAAGGATTGCAGGGAAATGAGACAATTGAAGAAGCGATCCTTGCGTTACAGCAGGAACCAATGGAAGAAATGCTTGCGCATACGCTTACAGTGATAAGACGGCGCGCAAGAGCAGATGGGCAGTTTATCGTCGCTGTTATACCACCGGCGGGAGTGGAGAGCAATCTGCAGATTCAGGCAATCCAGACGGAGGATGAACGGTACTGGTGGATGGCATTTACCAGCTTTGATGAAGAGATCAAAGGCAGTGAGACGGTGATGTCGACCTTTATGGCGGATATCAGCCATCTTTTTGAAGCTGCTTTAATGACGGATGAGATCGAAGGAATTATTCTGAATCCGTGGAACCGTGCATTAATGCTGGATAAGAACCTTTTGCAGCTGATCCTTGCGGGAAAATAAAATATATATGCAAAATCAGGGTATTTTTGGAAGAAATTCCGAAAATACCCTTTTAAAATGTCAGGTAAAACTTGATTTCTTATGAACAGCACTTTATACTGGAAAAGTAGTGTGCCTTTATGGCAACGGATGTGGCAGAATGCTTATCATAGGGCACAGAAAACAAAAGAAAAATTTGGAGGAGAGAAATTGAAGATTAAAAGAAAACAGATCGCAATGCTCATATTCATTGCGATCATAATTGTACTCATGGTGGTAACCGGTAAAACACCGGGTGAGATCGCAGATCCGGAGAACTATCAATGTAAGACATATGCAACAATACTATCACTGCTTCCACCGGTTATCGCGATCGGTCTTGCACTGATCACAAAGGAGGTCTATACCTCGCTTCTTGCAGGTATTATTACAGGCGGATTGTTATATTCAAATTTCAATCTGGAATTAGGTATCAATACCATGCTGTTTGATGAAAATGGTGGTATGATCTCGAAGCTTTCAGATTCAGGAAATGCAGGTATTCTGGTATTCCTTGTTATGCTTGGTATTCTGGTATCTCTGTTAAACAAAGCCGGCGGTTCGGCAGCATTTGGGAAATGGGCATCCAAACATATCAAGACAAGGATCGGTGCACAGTTATCGGTTATGGTTCTTGGAATCCTGATTTTTGTAGATGATTATTTTAACTGTCTGACCGTAGGAAGTGTTCTTCGTCCGGTAACAGACCGTCATAAAGTATCAAGAGCAAAATTATCATATATTATTGATGCTACAGCAGCACCGGTGTGTATCATAGCGCCGATCAGTTCATGGGCTGCTGCTGTCACATCATCCGTACCGGAGGATGCAGGAATTAACGGATTTGCAGTATTTATCCAGACGATTCCATATAACCTGTATGCGATCCTCACACTGGTCATGGTGCTTGGAGTAACAGTTCTTCGTGTTGATTTCGGTCCGATGAAGAAGCATGAAATGAATGCGATCGCAGGTGATCTGTTCACAACACCGGGAAGACCGTATGAAGATAATGAAGAAGAAATATTAAAAGAAAATGCACATGTGCTGGATCTGATCCTGCCGGTTGTTGTACTGATCATAAGCTGTATCATTGCAATGGTATATACAGGCGGATTCTTCAGCGGAACATCATTTGTAGATGCATTTGCAAATTCATCCGCATCGGTTGGTCTGGTGCTTGGCGGTACAGTTACACTGGTATTCACATTTATTTATTTCATGCTGCGTGATACCTTATCCTTCCAGGAATTTACAGAATGTATACCGGAAGGCTTTAAATCAATGATCGCACCGATCCTGATTCTGACAATGGCATGGACACTTTCCGGTATGACGAATCTCCTTGGTGCAAAGGTATATGTAGCTGATCTGGTATCCAGATCTGCAGGTTCTATGCAGGGCTTCCTCCCAATGATCATATTCATTGTTGCAGCATTACTTGCATTTGCAACCGGAACTTCATGGGGAACCTTCAGCATCCTGATCCCGATCGTGATCGGAGTATTCCCATCCGGACAGATGATGGTAATCTCTATTGCATCCTGTCTTGCAGGTGCTGTATGTGGTGACCACTGCTCCCCAATCTCAGATACAACGATTATGGCATCTGCCGGCGGACACTGTGAGCATGTAAACCATGTATCCACACAGCTCCCATATGCGCTTGTTGTAGCTGCTGTATGTATGGTTGGATATCTGCTGATCGGAATTCTTCAGGCTGTAAAGCTTGCCACACTTTCATGGCTTGCTCTCCCGGTCTGTATCATATTATTATTCGCCGTCCTGATGCTTATTCGTGCAAAAACCGGACGCGAAGATATTTAATAAAAAAGGAAGATGACATTGTCTATTATTACGCAAGACACTTTCGTTCTATCCTCGATGTAACGGTACATAAGGCAGCAAAGTACGCTGCCTAAGTACCGACACGAGTAACTGAGACCTTAGCGAAGCTATGCTGAGGTTAGTTCGAAGTTACACAGAGTGGATAGGCTTGCTTCATAATAGCAATGCCATCTTCCTTTTTTTACACAATATCAGGCTATGTCGGTACTTAGAGCAAAAATGGGAAATGGTATCACTGTTATGTAGCAAGCCTTTAGGGGCGCCGGTTCTTAGTGAGTCGCCATAGGCGAGGAGCTTAGCACCGCTGCGTTGGAATAGAGTGCAAGCGACTTGCGAAATAATATGTGATGCTATTTCCCATTTTGTTATAGGTGCCACTGGTTTGTTGTGTAAAATATGACAAAAAAATTGCTTGTGCAAGAGTTGCGCACATAGTATACCATTGTGTGATTGTAAAATAATAGAGAATAGTGGAGTCATTTGTCAGAATCGTAAAAGAAAAAGCAGTCCTGTTTACAGCTTTAGCAGAAAATCCAATGTATGCGAATGTATTGTAGCGGACAGACCGCATAATAGTGTGCACAGGGAGGAGAACAAAGTGAAAAGTAAAATCCTTATAGTTGATGATGCTGAACTAAACAGGGAATTGTTGAAAGAGATTCTGAAAGAGGACTATGAGATTCTGGAAGCGGATAATGGAGAAATTGCATTAAAGGTGCTAGAGGAGGAGCATGAGAATATATCAGCGATTCTTCTGGATCTGATCATTCCGGTCATGGATGGATTTGGATTGTTAAAGCTCCTGAATGAACATCATCTGATCAGTAAGATCCCGGTTCTTGTTATCAGTGGAGAGAATAGTATCCAGAATGAGCAGAAATGTTTTGATTATGGCATTTCCGACTTTATCGGAAAACCATTTAATGCGAAGCTGGTGCGTAAAAGGGTTCAGAATGCGGTAGATATTTATTCTTATAAGAATCATCTGGAGAAGAAGGTGCAGGAGCAGACTGTGGTTCTTCAGGATGCATATCAGAAGCTCAAGGGTCAGTCAGATCTGTTAAAACGAAGACATCAGCAGATCATAGATGTACTTGCAACGGTTGTTGAATCAAGAAATCTGGAAAGCGGTATCAACGCATAGCGTGTAAAAGGTTATACAAAGATCATGGCAGAAGCTTTCATGAAGAAATATCCGGAGTATTGGTCTGAACGAGGAGCAGATCGATACGATCGTGCAGGCAAGTGCACTTCATGATATAGGAAAGATTACGATATCAGACAGCATTCTTCTTAAACCGGGAAAACTGACAAAAGAGGAATTTGAGGAAATGAAAAAGCATACGACACAGGGGTGTGATATATTAGATTCCATTAAGGATGGCTGGGATGAAGAAACCAGAAAGGCATGTTACGATATCTGCCGTTATCATCATGAAAGATATGACGGAAAAGGATATCCGGACGGTCTGGCAGGGGAGGAGATCCCAATCGCAGCACAGCTCGTTTCTATCGCAGATGTATATGATGCGCTGGTAAATGAACGCTGCTACAAGAAAGCATTTCCACCGGAGGCAGCATATGATATGATCATGAACGGGGGAATGCGGAACATTCTCACCAAAGCTTATTGAAGTATTCAAGAGCGTAAGGGCAGAGTTTGAAGAGCTTGCCAGATCTTAGGAAAAGGAAATAAAAGTAATATGTTAGAAACAATGGAATCAGTCAACAGTGTAGTCAATAATTTTATATGGGGAGTTCCTGCCATGATCTGTATCATCGGTGTAGGACTGGTGTTAAGTTTTCGAACCCGGTTCTTACAGATCCGAAAATTCCCATATGCGATGAAGGTTACAATTGGACGAATGTTTCGTAAGAAGCAGGCTGCCGATGGAGCCATGACACCGTTTCAGGCAGTATGTACCGCATTGGCGGCTACTGTTGGTATCGGGAATATAGCAGGTGTTGCAGGAGCAATTGCGATCGGTGGACCGGGTGCAGTTTTCTGGATGTGGATATCAGCACTTCTGGGTATGTGTACGAAGTTTTCCGAAGTAACTCTTGCCGTTCATTTCCGTGAGAAGAATGATAAGGGAGAATATGTCGGCGGACCAATGTATTATATCAAGAATGGATTGAAGAAGCATTGGCATTGGCTGGCATATCTGTTTGCGGCATTTGGTGTGATTACGGTATTTGGTACAGGAAATGCCACACAGGTGAATACGATCACAACAGCGATCGATTCTGCGGTATATAATTATGGAATCATTTCAAAGGATTCCGTATCAACATTAAATCTTGTTATCGGTATCGTGCTGGCAATTCTGCTTGCGTTGATCTTACTTGGTGGAATTAAGAGAATCGGACAGGTAACAGAGAGGTTAGTACCATTTATGGCACTGTTCTATGTTATTCTTGCACTTGGAGTTGTTATATTAAATCTCAACCATGTACCTGCGGTATTCTTGCTTTCCGGTGTAGTTGTGAAGCTGATCAGGGAACATTTTGATCTGGAAGCCAGGGAGAAAGCGAAGCGGGCAGAGAGCCAGACCGCTGAATAGAAGATTAGATTTGTGGTCGACGTGTATTAAAAAAGCTAAATATAAAAGACTATAAAGGAAATGTGAAATTTTTCTAAAAGACATTGACATTTCCTTTTTTTGCTGTCTATATTGTTCTAAAAGAAATTTAGCACTCTATAGCTATGAGTGCTAATATGTAGCAGGCACAGATATTATGCCGGAAAGAGAGGAGATATATGAAAGAAGTAAAATCACCCAAGAAGCCTTTGATCTTCTATTATGGGATCGTGCTGGTCATTCTTCTGGTTTTTAATATGTTCATTTATCCGCTTCTGATGAAGACACAGGTCAGGGAAGTTGATTATGGAACATTTATGAAGATGATCAATGAGAAAAATATTGGTGAAGTAGAGGTGGATGATTCCGAGATCATTTTCACAGACAAGGATAAGAAAACATACTATAAGACCGGTGCTATGGATGATCCGGGACTGACGGAACGGTTATACGATGCCGGAGCAGTATTTTCAAAAAATGTTGATGAAACGGTATCACCGGTCTGGCATTTTCTGTTGACCTTCCTGATTCCAATCATTATATTTATCGGACTGGGTCAGTATTTCAGCAAGAAGCTGATCGAGCAGGCGGGCGGCAAGAATGCAATGTCCTTTGGAATGGGAAAGAGCAATGCCAAGGTATATGTACAGTCGACAAATGGTATCCGTTTTTCGGATGTCGCAGGAGAAGATGAAGCAAAAGAGAATCTGGCAGAGATCGTTGATTATCTGCATAATCCTGCGAAGTACACAGATGTTGGTGCTTCGATGCCAAAAGGTGTCCTGTTAGTAGGTCCTCCGGGAACCGGTAAAACAATGCTTGCAAAGGCAGTTGCAGGAGAATCCAATGTGCCGTTCTTCTCGATGTCCGGTTCGGAATTCGTAGAAATGTTTGTAGGTATGGGAGCGTCCAAGGTCAGAGATCTGTTCAAACAGGCGAAGGAAAAAGCTCCATGTATCGTATTTATAGATGAGATCGATGCGATCGGCAAGAAGCGTGACGGACAGATCGGTGGAAACGATGAAAGAGAACAGACCTTAAATCAGCTCCTTACTGAGATGGATGGTTTTGAAGGAAACAACGGTGTTATCATTCTGGCGGCAACAAACCGGCCGGAGTCACTGGATCCCGCACTTACCCGTCCGGGTCGATTCGACCGTAGAGTTCCGGTTGAACTTCCGGATCTGAAAGGCAGGGAAGCGATTCTTCAGGTACATGCAAGAAAGATCAAGGTTTCGGATGATGTGGATTTCCATACGATCGCAAGAATGGCGGCAGGAGCTTCCGGCGCAGAGCTTGCAAATATTGTAAATGAAGCAGCCTTAAGAACCGTTCGTGCAGGCAGAACGATCGTTACAGAAGCAGATCTCGAGGAGAGCGTAGAGGTAGTCATTGCAGGATATCAGAAGAAGAATGCAGTTTTGTCGGATAAAGAAAAACATGTGGTTGCCTATCATGAGATCGGACATGCACTCGTTGCAGCCATGCAGTCACATTCAGCACCGGTACAGAAGATCACGATCATTCCGAGAACCTCCGGTGCACTCGGCTATACCATGCAGGTAGAACAGGGAGACAAATATCTGCTTACAAAAGAAGAACTGGAAAATAAGATCGCAACCTTTACCGGCGGACGTGCAGCGGAGGAAGTAGTATTTGGCGAGGTTACGACCGGAGCGTCGAATGATATCGAGCAGGCAACGAAGATCGCGCGGGCAATGATCACCCAGTATGGTATGAACGATGACTTTGATATGGTTGCGATGGCGACAAGAAATAATCAGTATCTTGGTGGAGATACATCTCTTACCTGTTCACCGGAAACCCAGCGTGAGATCGACCGTAAGGTTGTAGAACTGGTGAAGATTCAGCATGAAAAAGCACGTAAGATCTTAGAGGAGAACCATGAGAAACTGGATGAACTGGCAGCCTTCTTATATGAAAAGGAGACGATAACAGGCGAAGAGTTTATGAACATTTTGCAGGATAAGAGGTGAGAATTATGAGAAATCGAACAGGATTTGGCTGGATGGAGCTGATACTTGGAATCATACTCACTATATTTGGCATCTTTACGATGATCCGTCCGGAAAGCATGATGAACAGTATTGTGATCTGCTATGGAATCGTGGCAGCTGTCAGTGGAATAGCAGATATCGTATTCTATGTAAAGATGGAACGGCATATGGGGTTTGTTCCGACCATATCCCTGACCTCTGGTATCTTAAGTACCCTGCTTGGTATGATGTTGATCCTCTGCCCGGGAGCGGTACAGCGTCTGGTAATCTGGCTCTTTGCACTCTGGATCATCATGCACAGTATATCCAGACTGTCACATATCAGTACCGTACGGTATTTTGCAGGAAACAGCTTCGGACTCGTATCCCTGTTGTTGAACATTGTCGGTATCGTGATCGGTGTTATACTTCTGATAGAACCGGTTACGGCAGTTGTCGCATTTGGCTATCTGATCGGGCTGTATCTGATCGTGCTTGGAATCGACAGCATCGCATCGGCACTCAGTAAAATGGGTTCGGACTGGTAGATA
>DJPV01000003.1 GCA_002437435.1 Lachnospiraceae bacterium UBA6403
GGGGGAATACACCTGTTTTCATAATAACATTTACGATTATAATGGATCTTCTGACTATCATTGCAATGTTTGGCATGGCAGATGATTTATCTTTGAGTTGCAAAGAGGCATTACTAATGCTGGTGACAGTCAGTGTGCTTTCTGTAATTTCGATAGGAAAGAGCGTCAAGGCGATAAAACGCTTTCAATGTATGGAGGGATTTCAAAAGATCCCTGGATGTATATTGAAATATAAGGAACAGCATTTTTCTAATAAATATAAAGGCGCCTCTGCGTTTCAGGTGTTGGTTGGATATAAGGATGAGCATGGAAAGCCGGCAGTTGTAAGGGACTCACTTTCACAGCTATTTTTCAGAGAGATTAAGCAGGGGGCTGCCTGTCAGGTTGTTTTGGAAAATGATGTGCCTGTCGCGATCATACCTGGAGCAAAGGATACTGGAACACCTGCACTTTCTGCAGAAATATCTATGGAAAATAAACTTGGGAAAATGATTGCGTTACTAGTTGGAGTTTGGATGATTGTCCAATGCATACTCAACTTTGCACTTGAATTTTCTTTTTGGAATTCTTTTTCATTGTTGTTTGGGCTGGCGTTGTTTTATGTGAGCCGGTTGCGGATTTCGAAAGCCAATTATGTGATGGCAGTTTTTTTGCTTGTGTATGCAGGTGTGTGTATTTTGTGTGGTGTAAAGGCATATATAACATTTTATGTTGTTCAGGGCGTGTTAGATGCTGCGTGTGCAATGATAATGTTTTTTTTACCATCGGTACGGGAACATTTTGCAGAGCTTTGATCAAGCAGGGGTGTAGCAATATTCTTGTCACAAGAAGCACCCTGCAATGTTAGAGGATATTGATAAAAAAAGTTCGGAGGAATGACAATGACATTTGAAAAAGCAACTGCTTAAGATACAGGTATGTTGACAGAACTTAGAATAGCATATTTGCAAGAGAATTTAGGAGAAACTGAGGATGCGGATTTAAAATTGATAGAGTCATTACTGCCAAGTTATTATGAAAAACATCTTAATAAAGATTTGATGGTTTATGTTGTACATAATGAGAAGGATATCGTTTCCTGTGCATTTTTGTTGATTGTGGAAAACCCTATGAGCCCATCATTTATTACCGGGAAGACGGGGACTGTTTTGAATGTTTATACGAAGCCAGAGTATAGGAAAAAAGGATATGCTAAGAAATTAATGAACATGATGTTGGAGGACGCAAAAGCAGAAAACGGGAGCAATATTGAATTAAAGGCAACAGAGGATGGATATTCCTTATACAGATCTGTTGGGTTTGAAGATGTTGCAGCTAAGTATTATAATATGAGAATTTCGTTGTAGGATTTGGCAGGAATCTGACAAGGACATAGCTTCTGCCACGATGTTAGGTTTTTTCTTCCAACATCGAGACAAAAGAAGCGTCCCTTATTAAATGAAGGAGGAAGCGCATGTATCTTTTTATTTGACATTAAAAACCAGAAGCTGCATGATTGCACTTGGGATATTCGCATATTCCATTGCATTGGCTGTCATATGCCCTGTTCTTAGACGAAGAGAAAAGTATTTTGCACCCCGTATTCTCTGTATTCTGCCTGCGATAGCTGCATTCATCCACATGATCAGATCGGTTATGGTTTGTCCATGATTCGCATTGACGATGGCAGTGTAATCGCTGTTTTAGTTGAGCCTGGGTGTGAGGCAGCCACGAAAGGTATTCACGATGGAACAACGATTATTTCATGGGACAACCGGGACATCAATGAAGCTGTTGCGGATGTAGAATGTAGCTATCCCGGATTATCATTTCCGATAAAGGAAAACGAAGATATCTTCCGCCCCATTTTTCTTGCCAGAAAGGGTGGCGAGAGCGTTTCCATTATATTCCTTGATGATAATGTAGACGAACGGAGTATTTCGGTTCAGAAAACAGGCAATTATGAGGATAGATTATCTGTAGCTATAAAATGCTTATTGCATGACGGTGATGATTACCAAAACTTTTATTCCTGCATGCTCAATGACAGATGTGGGTATCTTCAAATAACAAGCGAATGCTATGATGCGTTGGGGGATAATATTTCTGCAATTAAAAAGGGCTATTATCCTGAACTTACAGAATACTATGCAGATTTAATTCAGAATTTAGAGAACAAGGGCATGAAATATCTAGTAATAGATATTCGCAATAACGGAGGCGGTTACGATTCCATAGCAGGTGCGCTTGCTTCACTTTTCACTGATAAAAAGTCTCATATGGTTTCATTTGGATATGAGGATGCACAGGGATATCATGTTGCGGAGAGCCAATATAAATTTCCTGATGGAAGATATGCTGATATTCCGGTTGTCGTGCTGGTCAATTCCAATTGGATGAGCGCCGGCGATGGAATGGCAAAATTCCTCGGAGACTGTCCGAATGTGACCTTGATGGGGATTACTGCGTGTAGTGGTGTCAATCAGAATAATGGTGGGTATATTTATCTTACAGATCATATCTGTGTTACCTATCCGGTGTTTTTGAGCCTTTCCGAGGATGGAGAGCCTTTCATTGACACGGATCATACCAGGGAAAACAAAATCCCGCTCGATGTCGTAATTCCGATAACAAGTGAAAATGCAAAGCCTACTTTTTCTATTGATAATTTTGATAGAGGAGCCATGGAAAAAGAAAGGTAAAATCGTGTTTGAAAG
>DJPV01000034.1:0-131 GCA_002437435.1 Lachnospiraceae bacterium UBA6403
ATAAAAACGGCGGGGAGTTTCCCCGCCTGTTCTTTTGGTTGGATCTGGGTCTTTCAACCAGCCCATAACTGTGACCTGTCACAGTTCTTATTATACCCCTACCACACTTCTTCTGCAATCTCTTTTACAAG
>DJPV01000034.1:219-32756 GCA_002437435.1 Lachnospiraceae bacterium UBA6403
GATGCAAATCCACACTGTGGACTGAGATACAATCTGTCAAGTGGAATATAATTTGCAGCTTCCTTTATACGGGCAATTACTTCTTCTTTATTTTCAAGCTTTGGTGACTTCGTTGTAATAAGACCAAGCACAACCTTCTTATCACCGGAAACCTTTGCAAGCGGAGCAAATCCGCCGGAACGTTCATCATCAAATTCCAGATAATATGCATTTACATTTTCTTCTCCGAACAGGATATCTGCCACAGGATCATAAGCACCGCTGTTTGCATAAGTAGAATGGAAATTACCACGACATACATGTGTATTGATCACCAGATCTTTTGGTGCATTTGCAATTACCTGATTATTGATATCCTTATGGATCTTCTGGATCTCCTTTAAGCCCTCAGCTGTTGTTCCGTATGCAAGATGTCCGCTTCTGTCTGCCATCATGCCCCAGGTACAGTCATCAAGCTGGATATTTCTGCATCCTGCATTGTACAGATCCTGGATCACTTTTCCATATGCATCTACGATATCCTTTACCAGATCTGCATCGGATGTGTAGTATTTCTCTGTCTCCACACGGTTGAATGGCATTGTAAACTGTGCAAGAAACTGAGCCGGAGATGGCATTGTCTGCTTTGCTACTGTATTCTCATCTTCAAACTGTTTTACGAACTTAAAATGCTCTACAAATGGATGCTCTTTGGATATACCGACTTTTCCAACCAGATAAGTATCATCGACCATAGCTGCTTCACCATGGAATGGAAGACCTGTCTTTGTAGGTGTATGTCCGATTCCATCAAATCCCCACATAAAATCAAGATGCCAGGTTGCACGACGGAATTCACCATCTGTAATAACATGATAGCCTGATTCTTTTATCTTTGTTATAAGCTCTGTGATCGCTCCATCTTCTACTTTCTTTAATTCATCGTATGAGATATTTCCCTCATCAAACTGTCTTCTCGCCTTCTTTAACTTTGCAGGGCGAAGAAAGCTTCCTACATAATCATAACGAAATGGTGTCTGTAACTGACTCATTGCTTTATCCTCCATATAATTCATATCATTTTCATAATAATCTCTCTGTTTATTCACAATTCATGATTTCTTGCTTATTATATGGCAGCGGACAAGCTCTGTATAATACAAAAAGGATTCTGTTTGTCATAGTTTTAAACTATATCAAAACAGAATCCTTTTCGGTTTTATTCCAGTTTTCGTCTGGGTGGTTCCGGGCTCAGATACTTTTTTAAAGCCTCCAGATATGTATTTCCCAGCCGGCTGATCATTCCTTTCTTATGTGTGATATATCCGATCCGCATATCACTCTCATCTGCAAGCGGAACTGCTATGATGTCTCTGCCATTCAGCTTCTTATCGATCACACCGCTGCACACGGTATATCCATTTAATCCGATCAGCAGGTTAAATAACGTAGCTCTGTCCCGGACACGGATATTCCGTTTCCGCTCAAAGGATGAAAAAATCTCTTCTGAAAAATAAAAGGAATTATGCTCTCCCTGTTCAAATGACAGATATGGATAGTCCTCAAGTTCTTCATTTGTTATGACCGTCTTGTCGGCAAGCGGATGCTTTCTGCTGATAAATACATGTGGCCTGGCTACAAACAGCAAATGAAATTCCAGATCATGCGAACGCAGAAGCTTACGCAGTACTGCTTCATTAAAATCATTCAGGAATAAGATTCCGATCTCACTTCTCATCCTTGCTACATCTTCGATGATCTCATAGGTCTGTGTCTCCCGTATACTGAAATCATATTCATCCTGTCCATACTGCTTGACCAGATCTACAAACGCATTAACGGCAAATGAATAATGCTGGGTTGATACGCAGAACTGTTTCTTGCCACCATCATTCCCCTTATATTTGTCTTCTAAAATAGCCGCCTGCTCTAAAACCTGTCTTGCATATCCTAAGAATATCTCTCCTTCCTTTGAAAGACTGATACCCTTATTCGTCCGGTTGAAAATGACGATATTCATTTCCTTTTCCAATTCATGGATCGCATTTGTCAGGCTTGGCTGCGAGATATACAGCTTATTTGCTGCTTCCGTGATCGTTCCTGTATCCGCTACTGTTATAACATATTTTAACTGTTGTAATGTCATTGCCGGCACTCCTTATCATTAATTTATCTGAAGTCCACCTTTACTTTCACACCATCATCTACATTTTTCATCTCATAAGTAAACCCATGACGATCCATGATGGTTTTGACGATGGATAAGCCAAGCCCGGTTCCTTTGTGTCCATGTCTGCTGTTATCCCCTTTGACAAATGGATTCCAGATATTCTTTAAGACATCTTCCGGAATCGGCTCACTGGTGTTCTGAATGGAAAGGCTCTCATTACTCATCTGAACTGTGATCTTTCCAGCCTTTGTGACATACTTAACCGCATTATCCATCATATTCATAACTGCCTGATACATCAGGGCTTCGTCTGCTTCGATCTGACAGCTTCCCTGAATGTCAAGCCCGATATTTTTAGTTTTAATCGTTTCCGCATATACCTCTGCTGCCGTATTTATGATGCTTCCAATATCAACTTTGGTCTTATGAAGCTCTGTATTTACATCCTCTGCCTTTGCCATATCAAGGATGGATGCAACCTGTTCATTCATTGCCTTTACTTCATTTAATATCCCATCCATATAATACTGGTTCTTCTCCGGATTCTTTCCTGATTTCAGATTCTCTGCATACAGGGAAATAACAGCAAGCGGGCTTTTGAGATCATGTGCCATCGCATTTGAAGTCGTTCGTCTGTACTGCTCCATATCATACGCTGATTTATAGGATCTGTACATTACATATGCGATTACAAGTGAGATCAATGCACTTCCAAGCACTACCCCAAGCCATGTGTAAATGATCATATGTCCCATCAGTGACTTTACAATATTATAATGATAATCAATGACCGCAAAAGCAGTATTGTCATTGTTGATAGGAAATGCATAGACTGCATGTGTGCCATATGTACATTTTTCTGTATCTTCCACATATTCCCATTCAGCGTTATTCTGATAATCATTCACGATCTCATCCGTTCCTGTATACCGGTCAACCTTCAACGATGTTGGCATACATCCTATAACTCCATGTGGAATGGTAAATCCTGAATTCTGATCCAGCTTCACATAACCATCCGGTATCTCTGATACCGTTCTTTCCTGCTCCTCCCCGTCTGCAAAACAGGTATAGGAAGCCGGATAAAACTGTATCCCTGACACATAGACCTCATTCATTTTATCAAATGAAAAATCTGCCGACATATCTTTCATTTCAGGAACAGCAGTTCCAAATATATCATTATCACAATACAACATATATTTGTTCCCAGATGTATCATTGATCTGAAGGAATACCTTATCTTTCTGATCCGTGATCTCGGTCAGATTTCCGGCATCATCTTTCTGATACAGATGAATAAATCCCTGCATACTGACCAGCTCGCTGTCATTTAACACAGCCATCGACAGATTATTCAAATATATCATATTTCCAATATAATGATCATACGGTGTCTGGAACTCGTACTCTGCGTCTTTCTGTTCTTCAAGCTCCGTCTGATAAAGATTCCAGTATTTTACGCCTGCCTGACGGATAGCATTCTCAGCTGCCTGAACACTGTTTGATACATCATTCTGAAATGTCAGGTTTAAAAATGCTGTAATGATACCCCCAAGTATCGATGTTACAATAATGAACGGAATAAAAATCTTTAAAAAGAAAGAATAAAACTTCTTCTTTTTCCCATAATATTTCTTTTCTTTTTTCTTCATATGATAGTCCACCTCTCTGATCTGATCACTCCATCCGATATCCTTTTGCAAATACGGTCTTTATCAGTTTGCCGCTGTCACCAAGTGCTTTGCGAAGCTTCTTTACATGGTTGTCAACCACACGGTCGCCACCATCGTAATCATACCCCCACAACCGGACAAGCATATCATCTCTTGTCACGATCATGCCCTTATGCTCCATCAGGTATTTGAGCATCGCATATTCTTTTGGTGCAAGCCGGACTTCTTCTCCTGCTGCCTCAACAAGCAGTCTGTCCGGATACATCCTGATGTCTCCCACCTGGATCACCTGGTTCTTCGTCCACAAGCCTTTCGACCTACGCAAAAATGACTGGATCTTCGCCTGAAGCTCTGCCATGGAAAATGGTTTCACAACGTAATCATCACAACCGAGAGCGTACCCGTAAAGCCGGTCTTCTTCTCTGCCTCTGGCGGTCAGAAAAATGATCGGAACGTAGCTCTTTGCCCGGATGGCTCTGCATATCTCAAATCCATCTGCTCCCGGCAGCATCACATCTAAAAGTGCCAGATCATATTCGTGTTCATACACCAGAGCAAGTGCCTCGTCTCCGTCCGCCGCCCAGGTAAATGTGATCTCACTCTCTTTCATATAATCCATGATGCCCTCTGCAATTCCTGCTTCATCTTCTACCAGCAAAATGTTGTAACTCATAACGCTCCCCATTTCCTGAATTCATTTTTAAATCTCTCGATATCTTAGATTCTGAACCTATCATACATGGCAATTATATCCTATTTGTATCCTGTTGTACACAAATGTAGGGTTTGTGAAAATAAAATGTGAAAATAAAAAAGGGCTTCCCCCATCTGCCCTTTTTATTTTTATTTTGCTACTACAAATTCTGTTTCATCCAGATCTTCGGAAGCTATAATCTCGCGTAATTTTTCTCCGAGATATCCGTTATCGGCAACTATGTTATTAACCGTATCGGTAAGCTTAATCTCATTTCCTTCATAATCTGTTACGTGTCCTCCTGCTTCTCTGATTAGAAGTAATCCGGCCGCATAATCCCATATTTTTAAATTTCTTTCAAAATATGCTTCTGTACTTCCCTCTGCCACATGTGCAAGATCAAATGCCGCCGAACCACTTCGCCGGATATCCTCACACTGTAAAAAGACCTTTTCAGCCACAAAGAAAGTCTGTGCGGCATCCTCGTGAAAATATGGACTGGTTCCAACTGAAACTAAACTGTGGGAGAGTTCCTTTACCAAACTTACATGAATTGATTTTCCATTTTTATATGCACCTTTTCCTGCCCTTGCCCAGTAAATTTCTTCTGTATATGGGTGGTATATGATTCCTAATATGATCTCGCCATCGTTTGCAAGCGCCACAGATACCATACTTTGACGATAATTATGAATCAGATTTGTCGTACCATCAACTGGATCTACGATCCACATGCTGCCTGATACCGCTTCTCCATCATAGCTTTCTTCCCCAAGAAACCTGATATCCGGATAATATTTTTTTAATTCTTCCTCCAGAAATCTCTGCACACTCATATCTACCTCTGTCGCATAATCTGCAGGTCCCTTAACCCGGATATTTTTTGCTATTTCTCTATTCATGAAAAACGGCTTTGTCCGTTTTATTATTTCTATAACCTTTTCTGTTTCAACCATATGCTATTCCTTCTCATTCTTCTTTTTTTACGACAGATACTGCACAAACATACTGCCACTCTGCATAATTTCAAAAGCTACACCACTATGCGGAATAAGCCCATCTGTATATGGTGGTACTTTCGGAACATCAGTAAAATACAACTCTGTTCCAAAATCATGGAGCATCCTCAGTACTTCGGGTGCCGCACTTTCATATCGTCTGTCGCTGGATGCACTGATTATAGCATATTTCGGTTCAACTGCACGAAGAAGTTCCGGGGTTAGTGCATTCGCCTGTCCATGATGTCCCACTTTAAATACCTCCGCGCTGATCTCTCTATCGCATCGGTGATATCCTGTAACCTGCATATCACCCGGAAGCAGAAATGTATGTCCTGCATATTCCACCAAAAGTACCAGACTTACATCATTCATCGCTGCATCCAGTTCTCTTATCAACGCTCTGCGCACATCATTTTGTACGTTATCTGATCCAGCCTGCTGATACAAACATTTTATCTTATACTCCTGCGCCTTTAACGCCTGCATTGAAGGGCCAAGTACACGGATCTTTAATTCGGATAAACTTTCTGATCCTGTGATATCTTTAATTACTGTCAGCTCGTTTGCTATCTCGCCACCATGTCCTTCTATTTTTTCACAGATATTGTGATAAGCATTTAATGCAGAAATAAATTTGCGTTCTGATTCGCTCATTCCGTTCCTGCCTGTAAGCGGCTTCATTTGTTTCCAGAGTTCCACATCAAACGGCTGCCAAAATACACCTGGAATATTCTGCGTGGTGACATCCAGTAATCCACAAGTATGATCCTCATGAATATGCGTATTTACCATAATATCAATATGATCAACCTGCTGCCATTTCAAGAACTCTGTTACACGCATTCTTCCTGTATTGTTATTTTTATATTCCTCTGCTTCTCCGCTTCCACCATCAATAAGCATTACAAAACTGTCTTTTTTCAGGCTTTTATCCTTTATTTCCAACAATATTGCATCACCATTTCCGACGTTGATAAAACTCATCCGAAATATCCAATGTTCTTTCATTTACCGCATCGCCTTTCTGATATAAAATCCGGACAGGAGCAATACAAGTATAGTCATAACGATCGCGCATGCACTTACAAATCCAAATTTAAAGGTTTTGATTCCATAAGTATACATAAACTGCGTGATCGTAGAAGTTGAATTTGCCGGACCGCCACCGGTTAGTATGTTAACCTTTTCAAACAGACGGAAGCTGTCAATCGTACGCAGGCATGCGCACATTGCCACTCCTCCACCAATATTCGGTAATGTAATATGTAAAAATTTCTGTATTACACCTGCTCCATCAATTCCGGCTGCCTGGTACTGTTCCTCCGGTACTGTCTGCAGATAAGCATAGATCAGAAGGAAAACAAATGGAACATTTTGCCAGACATCTATAAGTAAAATTGTTCCAAATGCTGTTTTCACATCATAAAACCAGTTATACACCGGAAGTCCAAGCTTTGTAAAAACCTGTGTTATAATTCCATAATTCGGAGAAAGCATCATCCGAAAGATTAGCGCTACCGTTACGGCCGGAAGCAGATATGGCAACAGCAGAAGTGTTCGTACAATCTTTTTTCCATGTCCCAAACTGTTTACAAAAAGAGCAAGCAGGAGGCCGAAGCCGACCTCCAATGCCACTGCAAGTAATGTAAATACGATCGTATTTATTACAGACTTCTGAAAATACATGTTTTTGAACAATCCCATGTAATTCGCCAGTCCGATAAATGTTTTTTTCCCTTTCAGATAATTATAATCGGTAAAACTGTATCCAATTGTAAAGATAACCGGATATACCGTCATCATGATCAGGACAAATATTGTTGGTGCTGTCATTTTATAAGCAAATAATTTCTTTTTCATATAAAAGCTCCAATTCTGACCGAACAGATATTTACTGCATCAATGCCTCAAGCTGCGCCTGTGCATCCGCAAGTCCGTCATCCACACTCTTGCTTCCTGCCATAATATTACTCATCTCAGCCCCTAAGATATTGGTAAACTCAGACCACTGTGAAATAGTCGGACGATATACACCATTTTCCAGTGCTTTACAAACCGTTGCCAGCTGAGGGTAATCTTTTAAAACATCTGCATTCTGAAGGCAGCTGTATCTGCATGGAACACCACCGTTCGGAATACTGGCAAGCTGAACATCCGGATCCATGATATACTTAAGCAGTTCCAATGCAAGGTCTGGATGTGGACTGTTTTTCGGTATACCCAGACACCATGTTCCATATTCTGATGTATTGTATGTATTGCCTCCGGCTGTTGCCATACTTGGGCTTACCATATAATCTGCTGCGCTGTCAGCCGTCGGAACATACCAGCCCGGCCATCCAATTGCAAGTGCTGCTGAACCATTGTCTACAGATGCTGTTACATCATCCTTGGACATTGCAGAACCGGTTCCGATAAGATCCATATAGTAATTCATTGCTGTCTTAAATTCATCGGTATCTACAGTTGGATTATTATCTTTATCTACAACCCAGCCACCCTCTGCAAGCAGGATTGGTAAGAAATCAGATACGATATTATCTCCGGTATCACCACGATAAGCAAATCCATTCACACCGTTTTTCTGTGCAGCTTTTGCAACGTTAAGCATATCATCCAGTGTCTTTATATCTTCCGGTTTATAGCCTGCTGCTTCTACATCAGCCTTATTGTACAGCATAACTGTAACATTTCCGAAGTATGGAGCCAGATAGATATCATCTCCAACCTTACATATGCTTGTAGTATTCGGAATGATATCATCATCAAAGCTATATCCCATATCCGAAAGATTTGCCAACACATCATTTTCGGTAAACTCAGCCATCCAACTGCCATCTACCATACAAAGATCATAACTTCCCTTTTCATTTGCTGCATCCAGAGCGATTCCCGAATGCAGATCATCAAATGACATATCCAACACATCAATCTTGCAATTATGTTCCTGCTCAAACTCCGGTAACGCTGCTTTAATTACATCTGCATACGTTCCTCCTCTTAAAATAATTGTCATTTCTGTTGGGTCTCCGGAAGTTGTATCTGTTTTCGTATTTGCTTCCTTCTGTGTGCTGCCGGTTGTACTTCCGGTTGTACTGCCGGTGTTCTCTGAGGTATTCCCACATGCCACAAGTGACGCTGCCATCGCGAGGCAGACTACTGCACTTCCAATCCGTCTTAATCTCTTTTTCATTTTTCTTTTTTCCTTTCTTTTTCTAAACGTATTTTCATGTTTTTATTCTTTCACAGCACCACTGGATAAACCACTGATCAGATAGTTCTGTGCAAAGACCACAAATATAAAAATTGGTATAAATGACACAACCCCGCCAGCCGATACCAAACCAAAATTAGTTACGTTATCTTCTGTATTCAAAACTGCCAATGCAAGCGGTATTGTATAATTTTCCGGGGAACGCGTAAGAATTACACTGTATGTATATTCATTCCATGCATACATAAAAGACAACATTGATATTGCCGCAATTCCCGGTAAAACAAGTGGCAGAACTATTTTTGTAAACAACTGCCATTCATTTGCTCCATCTATTTTTCCACTTTCTTCAACTGCCTCCGGTAATTCTTCAAAAAATGACACCATGAACCAGATAATAAGTGGCAGGTTGATCAAAATACAGGACAAAATAACCGGCATTCTTCCTCCCATCAATCCAAGTCTTGTAAATAATGTATAAAGCGGTACTACAAATGCAACAGGTGGTAATATCCGCACAAGAAGTATCCAAAATGTAATCGGCTTGCGCATTCCAAAACGAAAGCGTTTCCGTGCCAGGATATATGCTGTTGTTAATCCAAATGATAACGACAATACAAGTGCTGAAAGTGCATTGATCAAACTATTTTTCAATGCCGTATCAAAACCTTTTTCCACGAAAAGTTGTTTAAAATGAGAGAAATCTATATTTCTTATATCGAACACCATTCCACTTTGAATATCTCCCGTTGTTGTAATCGATGTTTTTGCCAGCCAGGAAATCGGAAACAACGTGATAAAAAGCACAATTGCCAAAACAATTCCCTTCAGTATAAATAAAAATCTCTTTTTCCATCTCGCAAGACTATTTTTCTTTGTTGTCACAAAATCTCCCTCCTTATGTGAAGCTTTACCAGATCCGTATTAATATAATCAAATGAATACATCACAGGTCTGTCCTGACTGTCAAAATGAAGCTGCTCCATCAAGATGACCGGACTGTTTAAAAATCGTTCTGCTTCCATATCCCATTCATTTTTATGACTAAGCCCTTTGATCGAACTGTCCGCATAGGTAATCTTCACTCCGCATTCATCTAACAGGATCTTTAAGACACTACCCGAAAGTCCATCATCAAAAATATCCCCCACAAGTTTTTGTGGAAATACATTATAGGAAAAAGCAACCGGCTGACCATCCGCCGTTCTTGCACGATTTACCACTACAATCTTATCATTTTCGGATAAATTCATTTTTCTCTGGATATGACCTGTCGATAACTCATGTGTTGTACTTCGAAATATACTGCCCACCTGATAGCCTGCATCTTTTATCATAGTTCCAACCGAAGAAAGCGAAAGCAGCGGGTTCTCCATAATTTTTTTATTTTCTGTAACATAAGTCCCGGAACCATGACGTTTTTCGATCATACCCTTCTGCTGAAGAATATTTAAAGTCTCCCGCACCGTAGAACGTCCCACACCGTATTCACGTGCCAGCTCAATTTCTCCCGGAATCTTCTGACCTATCTGCCACTCACCATTTCTAATTTTTGCCGCAATGATTTCGGCAACCTGTTCATATCTATACTGCATCATTTATTTTTGCCCTTCCTTGCGCAAAAGTTGTCTGACATCTTTTGTATGATCTTATTCTAGTAATACATTGTAAAATTTGTAATCTTATCTCTGTAATGCTTGGGTAAATCCTGCTTAAAGTTGTCTGACAACATAAAAGACGAGCAGCAAAACAAAACGCATACAGTCTTACCACTCGTCTTCTTTTAAATATTATTCCTGATCATGCTTCCCCTGTGCAATCAGCTAAATCTCATTTATTTTACATAATCTCATCCAGATAATCTAACAGCTCCGGTAGTGTCTTTCTTCCAAATGCCACATGCTCACCATTCACGACAAGGCACGGTACGCTCATAACCTTATAGCGTTTCTGATAAGATGGATATAGCATCACATCGTAAATCTCTGCTGTAACCTGTGGATTTTCTGCAGCTATTTTCTGTGCGGCGGTGACAAGATCCGGACACATGGAACAGGCAAGCGTTACAAGTATCTTGATATGAATCGGCTTTTTGATCGCATGAATACGCTCCATCATCTGTGCATCTATCTCTTGTCCCGATCCGGCAGCATTATACAGTCCAAGCACAAACGAAGTGAATTCATGTCCACCCGGTACACCATGGAAACCAAGCCCAGTATCACTTCCATCTTCCCGTAGGATTCTGACAAATGGGCGTTCAGTTGCCGGAACAGAATCTCTATCTGTCCCTTTCTCTGCTACAATAACACTGAGTTTCCCGGTTCGTCTGCTCATAGCTTCCATATACTGTTTTAGCTGTGCCGACTCCTGCTTCTGATTCAGATATAATTTCAGGATCAGGGAATGTTCCATGCGGTCAAAGACCTCATCCAACTGTTTTCCCATCTCTTTATCAAAGAACTCATCCCCTTGCATAGTATGCCGCTTTGTATATGATTTATTTTCCTTCAAATCCCGTGGTGGCTTCGCTCCATACTTTTTCTGCAAAGCTGCCACATACCGTTCAAGCTCTGTCGCTGCAACTGCACCATCACCAACCGCCGTCACTACCTGACGGAGATTTTTCTGGCAGACATCGCCAGCCGCATAAACACCCGATATACCTGCCTGTCTGGAAGCATCCGTAATTACATATCCCTTTTCATCAAGTTCTGCTTTTCCCTGTAACAACGAAGTCTCCGGCTCATATCCGGCAAATACAAAGATACCAAATGTATCTCCTTTCGGTGCATGATACACGCTTTCTTCTCCTGTTTTCACATTCTTATACACCAGTGTTGTCAGTACATCTTCGCCCTCCGCACGGACGATCTCCGTATTTGTAAGCACAGTAATTTTCTCATTTGCTCTGGCTTTATCCGCTGATGATTTAGGACAGGAAAAATCTTCGCCCCGGATCAGTATCGTCACATGACTGGCATACTTGGTAAGGAATACACTTTCCTCCGCAGCGGCATAACCACCACCCACAACAAATATCTCCTTACCGGTGAAGAACTCCCCATCACAGGTCGCACAATAAGCTACACCCCGTCCTTTAAACCGTTTCTCCCCCTCAAATCCGATCATTCTCGGATGCGCTCCGGTTGCAAGCAGAATTCCATAACAGAAAAAGTCACCCTTACTTGTATGCACGATTTTATATTCTCCATCAACATCCAGCTTTTCAACTTCTGCCATCAGAAATTCTGCACCAAAATTCTCTGCCTGTCTGTGCATAGCCGCAGTCAGGGATCTTCCATCTGTCTTCTCAATTCCCGGATAGTTCACCACCTCCTCTGTAATCGTAATCTGTCCGCCAATCTTTTCTTTCTCAACAACAAGCACCCGGTAACAGGCTCTCGCCAGATAAATAGCTGCCGTCAATCCCGCCGGCCCCGCGCCTGCAATCACCACATCATACATATTTTCATTCTTCATTCTTATAATCTCCCTACAAGATCCAGACTTGGACGCAGCGTAGCTTCTCCCGGCTGCCATTTGGCAGGGCAGACCTCGTCTCCATGCTCCGCAACAAACTGACATGCCTGCAATTTACGAAACAGTTCATCTGCATTTCGTCCGACATTTCCTGCACTGACTTCATAGGAAACAATTCGTCCTTCCGGGTTAATGATGAAGCTGCCACGTTCTGCCATCCCATCTGATTCAATCATCACCTCAAAATCTTCACATAATTCATGATTTGGATCTGCCAACATCGGAAATGTGATCTTTCCAATCTTTTCCGATGTATCATGCCATGCTTTATGCACAAAATGAGTATCCGTTGATATGGAATAAACCTCGCAGCCAGCAGCTTTAAAATCCTCATATTTATCCTGCAGATCTGACAGCTCTGTTGGACAGACAAATGTAAAATCAGCCGGATAGAAGAAAAATACACTCCATTCGCCTAATATATCATCCCTGGTTACCGTTTTGAATTCGCCATTTTGATATGCTTGCACAAAAAAATCGCTTACTTCTCTGTTAATCATCGACATTGTTTAATCTCCTTTATCAAACATTATTTCTGATTAATATTACCTGTAAGCGATTTTTTATACTGTTGCTACATTCCTATCATTTTAAATGATTATAAAAATTTCTTTACATCTTCCGCAATCTGCTCTGCTGTCAGATGATTTTCTTTTAATACTTCATTTACATCGTAACGATCATAGAAGAATTTCTTTAAACCGTAATTCAGAACCTTCATATCCGAATCACCATAGAAACCGGCAATTCTCTGACCGAAGCCACCTTCCAGATAACCGTCCTCTAATGTGATCACGATATCATGATCTTTCTTCAGATCATTCAGAAGTTCTTCATCTACACCGGAAACATACAGTGGGTTGATGATAGTTGGCGCAACTCCTGTCTGCTCCTCGATCAGTGCTGCCACATCTTCTCCAAGCTGATAGAAAGTACCTGCACCGATAACGGCAACCTTGCTTCCCTTTTTGGTTACTTTGTATTTATTTAACTGACTGAAATCCTTTGTTACAGCCTTTCCGTCTGATACCATCGCAGCTCCCGGAAGTTTGATCGCAACCGGATGCTCTGTCTGCTCTACGCTCCAGTCAAGCATTGCCAGGTATTCCTCTTTGGTTGTTGGTGCCAGATAGACAAGACCCGGAATGCTTGTAAGCATCGGAATATCCTGTAAACCAAGATGTGTTGCATCATTCATTCCATATACAGACCCCGCAAATACAACGATCGTTGCAGGGTTATTATTGATGCACAGATCCTGTGTCAGCTGATCGTATGTCCGCTGGATAAATGAACTGTAGACACCATATACAGGCTTGCCGCCATTTGCCGCAATACCGGATGCCAGTGCAACTGCTGTCTCCTCTGCGATACCAACATCAATAAACTGGCTGCCTGCTTCTTTTCTCTTATCCTCCGTAAATCCCATAACGGTAGGTGTCGCTGATGTGATCGTAACTACAGATGGGTCTTTCTTCATTTTCTTTAAGAGATAATCTCTGGTAACGCTGGAATAATCTTCTCCGTCAAATTCCATCAATGGCTTTCCGGTTTTAATGTCAAATGGCATACACCAATGCCACTGTTCCTTATTCTGTTCTGCCGGTGCATAACCCTTTCCTTTTAAGGTTTTAATATGCACAACAACCGGTTTCTTGCTGTCTTTTACAGACTCAAATGCTTTGATCAGCGCAGCAATATCATTTCCTTTATCTACATATATATAATCAAGTCCCATTGCACGGAACAGATTACATTCTGCCTGACCATTTGTCTCGCGAAGAAGCTTCAGGTTCTTATATAAACCACCATGATTCTCAGCAATTGACATATCATTGTCATTTACAACAATGATCAGATTGCCGCCAAGCTCAGCTGCATAGTCAAGACCTTCTAATGCCTCGCCGCCACTCAATGAACCGTCACCGATCACAGCGATCACATTGCCATCTTTCTTTTTCAGATCTCTGGCTTTCGCAAGACCACAGGCAAGACTGACAGACGTAGATGTATGTCCGATCTCAAAGAAATCATGCTCGCTCTCTTTTGGATTTGTATATCCTGATACATCATCGTAATGTTCTTCATACAGATAAGCATCCTTTCTGCCTGTCAGCATCTTATGCGGATAGCTCTGGTGGGATACATCATATACAATCTTGTCCTTTGGTGACTCAAATACATAGTGCATCGCGATCGTAGCTTCTACCATACCAAAGTTTGGTCCGAAATGTCCGCCATGTTTACTTGCACGAACCAGCAATGCCTGTCGCATCTCTGCTGCCATTGCCGTCATTTCTTCTATATTTAATTTCTTTACATCTTCTGGTCCATTAATCTGTTCAATATACATAATTTCTAACAATCCTCCTTATCCCATGACAATACACCGGTCTGTACCGCTTTCTCATAACGCGATACCTTATAGGCAAGCCGCTTCATAGTTGCCTCGATCTGTTCTTTCTGTTCCTGTAATGCGTCATACTGCTCCTGCAATAACTGCCGTCTTGCCTCAAATGTCGCATCTCCCATCTGATACAGTTTCACATATTCAATCAATGCCTCGATCGGAACGCCGGCACTCCGCATACAAACAGCAGTCTCTACCCAGCCAAGATCCGATTCCTGATAATCTCTGTTTCCACTCGGAGTTCTTGTAACCGGTGGAATCAGCCCTACACGTTCATAATACCTAAGGGTATCCTGTGAGATACCAAATTTCTCACTTACTTCTTTGATCGTCATCTGCGCCACCATCCTTCATTTGATTTTTCCTTACTATAGCACTTGGAGTTTGCTCAAAGTCAAGATTTTTTTACCGGCTTATAAAATCCGCTGTCAGTATCATGATATTTTCCAGATTCTTCAAGTTCTTCCATACATCAGCCGTTTCTAAGGAATGATTTGCATTCTCTATCACATGAACCGGAATTCCTGCTTTTTTACACCGATATGTAATGGCCTCGGCACTCTCCACCCACGGATCTGCCGTTCCTGTAAATGCTATCGCTCTTCCCGACAGATCAGATGAACAATTGTCAAATGTTGCCTCAAGCGGAGTATACAGCACATGCCTGCATGGTATTTTATGTCTCTCTGCATAAGTTGTCGCAATGATCGTTCCTATGCTTTTTGATAAGAATAAAATGCTGCCATACCCGGAGAAATCCACATCTTTTAATATTTCTTCTGCCTGTCTGTACAGGTCTTCAAATGCTGCCTGCATCTTTAAGGGATCACCTTTGACATTTCCGATTCGATTCACATATTCTACGTTTTCATATTCCTTATATCCTGCGGATTCTGCTACACGCCTCCCATAATATAACAGTGGCTTGTCACAGTGATAGCCGATTCCCGGAAAACATACCACCAGATTCATCTTCATACCTCCTGTTTTTTCTCTAAATCGTCTATTTAACCACTACTCTTGTGATAAACCATGCCCCGGTTATATAGCAGTTACCAATGTATTTAGCAAATACGCTCCGCCTTCTATTCAGCTAAACACACTGGTAACCGCTAAATTCCCGTGCCATGTTTTATTATAAACTCTATCTGCTTAAATAGACGATTTATTTGCTTTTATCCTGAACTAATCTTAGACTGATTTTTTCCAATTATAAACTAACATTTAATTAAACATACGCGTTTTGATAAAGATTGTCAATTCCATGGTATTTTAAAGACAACTCTTATGTATAAAAAATGTTTATCCAATATCATATAGAGAATTTCCTGTTTATATTGTTTCTACTATATAATGAAAAAAACTGTGGTGGGAGGATATCTGTATATCTTCCCAGCCACAGTTTTTCAATGAATATTATTTTTTACGATTTAGAATTATTATTTATTTTACGTTTGTTTTTACTTTTTTATTTTATGCTTCCTTTTCAGCAGGCTTCTCATTCTTCATAAGGACAAGCTTTCTGATACATGTAATTGCTACGATGATACCAAGTACGATAAGGAATACTGCAACGATAAGCTGAAGTCCTTCAACAAGGAATGTACCGGTTCCGGCCTGGAACTTCTGGATATTTCCGATTACGTTGAGAACGATAGCTGTAAATGTTACAGCAAGCATTATAAGCATTGGTGGGTAAAGCATTGCATGCTTTCTGTTTGTTGCCTTAAGGAATACTGCTACACCGATCAGGACGAGTGCTGCAAGCATCTGGTTTGCTGATCCGAAGAGTGGCCATACATTTGAATATCCGCCCTTGCAGAGAAGGTAACCAAAGAACAATGTTATAACTGTTGCAAAATACTTATTTGTAAGGATCTTCTGCCATACAGGCATCTGGGATGGATCTGTAGTATCTCCCATGAACAGCTCCTGGAATGACATACGTCCGATACGTGCTACTGAATCAAGTGATGTAAGAGCAAGTGCTGATACACACATTGTCATGAATACATTTGCTACTGAATTTGGAAGTCCGAACTTCTCAAGGAAACCTGCGATACCCTGTGAGAAGATCTGGAATGGTGTAAGTCCTTCCGGCGCTTTTCCGCCAACTGCTACTGCACCAACTACGATCAGGGAGATAACACCGAGGAGTGTCTCAAGGATCATTGCTCCATAACCTACAAATAACATATCTTTTTCATTTCTGATCGTCTTTGATGATGTTCCTGATGAAACAAGGCTGTGGAAACCGGAAACCGCACCACAGGCAATCGTTACAAACAATGTTGGGAACAGATAACTCTTAGCACCTGTTGATGATACAACTGTGAAACCATTGAAAGCGTTCAGACCCATGTTTGGATGTCCAACCAGAACACCGACAAATGCTCCAACCAACATGCCAACAAGCATAAATGTTGTCATATAATCTCTTGGCTGCATAAGTAACCACATAGGAAGTACGGATGCAAGGAACAGATATGCCATGATAACGTAGTTCCACTGGTCACCATTTAAGTACCAAGGAAGCTTCATACCTACTGCAAACATTGCAACGATGAGAACGATAGCAACGATAGATTTTACCCACTCCTTCATATTCTTGCAGGTCTTCATAACAACACCAAGTACCATAGCTACAACGATGAATAACATAGATACTGTAGCAGCTGCTGCACCGTTAAAGTTCTTTGTTACTGCTCCGTCAGCACCTGTCGTAAATCCATTAAATGTTGATGAAACCATAGATGTGAAAGCTGCAATAACAAGAAGTGTAAAGAGCCAGCAGAACAGTGAGAAGAATCTTCTTCCTGCCTTGCCTATGTACTTCTCAATGACAAGTCCGATGGACTTACCCTCATTTTTAACAGATGCATACAGAGAACCGAAATCCTGAACTGCACCGAAGAATACGCCTCCGACAAGCAGCCAGAGTAAAACCGGTACCCATCCAAACATTGCCGCAATGATTGGTCCCTGTACAGGTCCCGCACCTGCGATGGATGAAAACTGATGTGCAAATACTGTAAGCTTTGATGATGGTACATAATCCTTTCCATCTTCATTTGCAACGGCCGGGGTCTTTGCATTTGCATCTATGCCCCATTTCTTAGCAAGCCATCTTCCGTAACCCAGATAGCCAGCTCCTAAAACTACTACTGCGATAAGAATAATTACCAAACTATTCATATCATTCTCCTTCCTTCCGCCATGTGGCAGATACTTGATTATATTATGTTCACAAAGAGTACATACAAAAACATATCTTTTATAGGAGGAACTTTCCTATAAATTTAAAAAGGCTTTCGTCTTCATGTAATTCCATAAAGACGAAAGCCTGTAAACTTCCGCGTTACCACTTTATTTGCCATTCAAAAAATGACCACTCTATCTCATCTCATAAATTCTCGCTGTTGAAATAAGTTTCTTTGTAACGGTAGAAAACCGGTGACACCTAATGTCCATATCTGGAATTCAGTGTACTGCTCGCAGAGGATAATCACTAAAACCATACACCGTCTCACACCACCCGACGGCTCTCTGAAGTAATCCTTTTTTAATGACCGCATTCTGTTCGTTGCATTTGCTCTTTGTTAACTGCTAATTTAGCACTCTGTTTTTTTGTTGTCAAGAGCGATTTTAAATTTTTTTGACTTTTTCTGAATAATTTTTCCCTATTCTTTACCATCCCAGCAATAAGTACACAGCTTGCACTTATCGATTCCTACAGATTCCAGCATATCATCCAAACGGTTGAAACGCAATGATGTAAAATTCAGTTCCTTACGGATCTCCTCAACCATTGTTTCATATTTCTCAGATTCCGGATCTGCATACTCCTGTAAAATCTCATCTGTTACATTTCCATTTTCCAGACGGTCGATCACACGACGGGTGATCAGATCCATTTCCGATGATGAACGTGAGAAATTCAGATACTTACAACCATATAATAATGGTGGGCAGGCAGGACGGATATGTACTTCCTTCGCACCACTCTCATATAAGAACTCAGTTGTTTCACGAAGCTGGGTTCCACGCACGATCGAATCGTCGATCAGAAGAAGGCTCTTATCACGGATCAGCTCGTCAACTGCTAACAGTTTCATTTTTGCGATCAGATTTCTCTTACTCTGGATCGTTGGCATGAAGGAACGAGGCCAGGTCGGCGTATATTTGATAAATGGTCTGGAAAATGGGATTCCGGATTCATTTGCATAACCGATTGCATGTGCAATACCGGAATCCGGTACACCGGCTACGATATCCGGCTTTACATTATCACGCTTTGCCATAGCTTTACCACAATTATACCGCATCTGTTCTACACTGATTCCTTCATAGGAACTGGATGGATATCCATAATATACCCAGAGGAAGGTACAGATCTTCATTTCTTTATTCGGATTGACCAGCGTGATACAGTTCTTATCTGTCACAACCGCGATCTCTCCCGGGCCAAGTTCCTTATAGTCCTTATAGTCCAGATTTTTATATGCAAAATTCTCAAAGGTTATACAATAGGCATCTTCTTTCTTACCGATGACAACCGGCGTTCTGCCGTATTTGTCACGGGCTGCATAGATTCCCGCCTGATTCATCAACAGGATGGATACCGAACCATCGACAGAATCAAGTGCAAACCGGATTCCTTCGATCAGATTTTCCTTCTGATTGATCAATGCAGCGATCAGCTCCGTTGCATTGATGTCGCCACCGCTCATTTCCAGAAAGTGGGAATGTCCATTCTTGAACAGCATCTTTGTAAGTTCGTCTGTGTTGTTGATCTTGCTGACTGTTGTAAGTGCATATGTTCCATGATGAGAACGTACGATCAGTGGCTGTGGTTCGTAATCGGAGATACATCCGATTCCCATATGACCACTCATTTCCTGAACATCTTTGTCAAATTTTGTACGAAATGGTGCATTCTCAATATTGTGGATCGCACGGTTAAATCCGTCTTTTCCGTATACTGCCATTCCGCCTCGTCTTGTTCCCAGATGTGAATGGTAGTCGATACCAAAGAACAAATCAAATACACAATCCTGCTTTGATGCTACGCCAAAAAATCCGCCCATTGCCTTTTCCTCGCTTTTCTAAAACTCCCGAACCGATATAACGCCTGCGAACGGCGGTTTTATTTCTAATACGGACGAGCAAATTCCATCTATATTCTTTCTTCCACAGAACACTTGCGTTCTATTTTTACGCAGCGGTACTAAGCTCTCTGCTGATCGCAGATTACTAAGAACCGGCGTAAAAAAAGGTCTGTTTCAGAAAAATATAGATGAAACACGCTCTGTCCACATATAAAGATCAGATAAAACCGCCTGTCTCACGCTTTCCTATGTCATTATATTCGATTCTATTTTCAGTGATAAATCTTCGTTTTTTTACAAAACCTTTTTTATTTTATAGGATGTACTTACATAAATCAATAATTTCTATCAAAAAACGTAATAAAAAAAAGACAATATCATGCACATATCAGGCTGTGATCAGCTTGCGAAAATGTGTATGATTATTGTTCTTTTTCTATAGAGATCAATGTTATTTTTATATCTATGTGCGTCAGGCTTACATTACGATCAATCATGGACAGTCTTTGTAAAGGCAAGGCGGAGGGCTCTGGTAGTTTCTTCAGCAGCGCACAGCTTATCTGCCCATGTTACGATCCAGCTCTCGCGAAACTTCGGAGGCGTAACATTGAGCGGAAACATATGCTTTCGGATGATATCACGCTCAATGAAGTTCAAATGGAAATCCCGTCCGGCATTATGCAGGGCACGTTCCGCATGAAAGAAACCATGCAGCCGGTGTCCGCCATCCTTCTCATGCCAGTCATATAAGAAATAATCATGAAGCAATGCTCCACGCACCAGCGACCGTTCATCGATATATGCGGAACATTTCTCTGCAAGTTCCAGGCTTTTTTCTGCTACCCGCAGGGAATGATCGTAACAGGTTATTGTTCCATGCTGTACAAATGTTTTTTCTTTCTGCATACCCTCTGATGCCAGAATATCCGCACCATACTTATATATTTTTTCTTCTATACTATTTGTTTCCATCTTAAATTCTCCTGAATTTTCAAATCTCTGTCTCTTAATCATTCAATTACTGTCAACTATTTTTCCAATTTCCTTCTGGTTTTCTCAAATCAGCTATTTATTCTTACCCATGATAGCACAATTTGTGTCTGGTAAACTATTACTTTTTCTTAATGTTCTTTTTATGCTTTTGTATAATTCGTGTAAAATCTTTAAAGTGCATTCACAAATCCAAATGCGAATAGTATATTTAATTACTATAGAATTTTATCTCGACCCGATTCGGAGGAAATCGTCATGTTTGATTATTATTTTGCTACCATATTTTTCGCAATATTCATTATGATCATTATCGCGATCATGGTTTATAGCAATGAAATGCTGGATAAAAAGAAAAAACTTCAATTCGGTATTGCCGCAATCCTTGTTATCATTGCAGCTATTTCAGAGTGGCTCGGTGTATTTTTGGACGGAAAGGCAGACTGGACACATCCCTTTCATATTCTTGTAAAGACGACGGAATTATCGGTTGCCTCATTTATCCCAGTTATCTGTGCTGATATCTTAAGCCGGTTAAAACATACGAAAATCATATATGGTATTCTTGGTTTTCAGGTAATTCTGGAGATTATTTCTGCTTTTACCGGATTTATCTTCTATGTAGATGATTCAAATGTTTACCACCACGGTACATTTTATCCTGTTTATATTATTTCATTTTTAATTGGCATCGTACTTTTCAGTTACAAGGTATTCTACGAAAGCCACCGCCAGTATGGTATGCACAAGGTTTTGCTTCTCCTGCTTCCATTGCTTGCAATATGCGGTCTGGGCTTTCAATATATGGATGATGGAATCCGGGTCATCTGGCTGTGTTCTGCCATCGACCTTGCCCTTATGTATATCATGTATCTGGAACTTGCCTTCAACACAGATGCCCTGACACACTTACTGAACAGAAGCTATTACGAGAGCCGGATCAACCGGCTGCGCGAATCTGCTTCTATCTTTTATATCGATGTCAACGACTTTAAAACAATTAATGATACTTACGGTCATGCATATGGTGATGTCGCCCTGACTGAAATTGCAAACAGCATTCAGGCTGCATTTGGCAATAACGGTTACTGCTACAGAATCGGCGGTGATGAATTTGCCGTAATCGCAAATATTCCAGCCGCTTCAGCCGAAACCTTTATCGAATCTTTCTATCATCATCTGAGACACAAGCAGAAAAAGAACAAACATCTTCCATCTGCTTCCATCGGTTATGCTTTCTTTGATCCAAAGGAAGATCGTCCAATCTCTGAATTAATTGGCGAAGCCGATGCTATGATGTATGAAAATAAACGGAAGAGCAAGGAACTTACGTCATAGATATTATACAATGATGATCTTATAATGCAGCAAAATATATTTTACAAATTTACTTAACTTGATTAACAGTGATTGTTAAAAAGCAGTCAAAAACATGATTTTACAAAATCCTGTTGCCTGTAGGCTTCATGTTTTTGACTGCTTTTTTATTATTCCTGGTTCATTTTTACCGATAATTCGGGAACAACGACTTTGATCACATTTACTGATTTTGTCATTGGTTCTGTAATGATAAAATCTCTTCCAGTCTGGTTCTTCATAATAAGCTCCAGTCCCATAACTTTCTCATCAACATCGGTCAGAATACTGGCAGTTCCTTCTCCCATCACGCAAGCATAATTTGCACCATATTCGCATGGAACTTCACCACCACTGGTCAATACCATATCTGTATCAATCTCGATAAACACATTTGGATTGGCTGCGATCACATCATATTTGCGTCCTTCGGTTGCGCCGTGCAAATATAATGTAAGTCCGCCATTTTCATAGATATATCCATAATGCATTGGAACAATATATGGTTTGTTACCATCAACCATACCCAAATGTACAACTCTGGCTTTCTTAATGATCTCCTCAATTTTTACCGGATCTGTAACTTCACATTTTTGTCTTCTCATTGGTCTGTTCATTATGTTCTCCTTTCGACCACATTTGGCTTAAAATAATTATTAACAACATATTTCCCATCGCTCAATCATCAACAATAAACTTATGAAAAGGGCGTACTTTCCTATAAAGTAAAAAAACAGAGAATTCGCACATCGTCGAACCTCTCTGCTCTTTTCTATTATATACCAGCTTTGTGTTATCTGGCAAGGGAACATTTATAGTTATTTAAAGTTGCACGCAACAATTAACATTCCCCATCTTTTATGTCAACACACATCCCGGCAAACATAGTAACTGCGGTTTCAAGTATGGCATCTGGAAATTCGAAATGCTCCGTGTGAAGCTGAGCATAATCCTCTCCATCACCAATGCCGAAAAATGCGCCTTGTGTCTCCTGTAAGTACCAGCCAAAGTCCTCTGACCAGCGCATCGGTTCAGACAGCTCCATATATGGAATCTGATGAGAAACCGCACATGCCCGGATCTTCTGCACCTGTTCTGCATGATTATCCGTAGAAGGGAATCGTTCAATCTCCTTCATCGAAAGTTCCAGATCTTCCTTCTGTGCCATAACCTCAGCCAGCTTACGGATCTCTGCCAGATACTCATTAAATACCTGTTCGCCTTCACTTCGAACGGTAAGTTTCAGATATCCGTCCGATGCCGCTACACCGTAGTTCTCACTTCCAAGTTCCATACCAATCAAAGTCATGCGGACAAATCCCTTTGTCTCATTAAACTGCTTTGTCAGTTCTTCAATCTGAAGCAGGAGTCTGGCAAGTGCATATCCGGGATTTCTGCCAGCCTCCGGATACGCTGCATGGCTTGGAGTTCCTGTCATGTGGATCTTTAAACCTGTTGAAGCACATGCAAATGTTCCATCCTTCACAAGTACATTTCCAAGCGGCTTCCCCGGTATATTATGGAATCCATAAATTTCTCCGATATGCTTTTCTTTAATCAGGCTTTTGCAAAGCTCTGCACCCTTTCCAATCTCCTCCGCCGGCTGGAAGAGCAGATATATATCCCGTGCCAACAGTTCCTTTCTACTATCCAGATACAAGCCCAGTCCACATAACACGCTGCTGTGTCCGTCATGTCCACAGAAATGTCCGGGCTTTCCATCTTTGCCACATACCGCATCCATATCCGCCCGGAATGCAATCGGCTGCTTATATTCCGCCATTTGCTCTGGTATCTCCGCAGCCACTTCACTCACATCGAATGTTTTATCATTTTCTGCCCTTTTCACCGCATAAAACCATACCCCACGGTCTACGATCTCTAATGCTGTATGCGATTTTAAGAAATCCATCAGCATTTGTTTTGTCTTTACTTCCTGCATGGAATGTTCCGGGATCTGGTGGAGCTGCTTTCGCAATGTTTTAATCTGTTCTATTATTTTGCCATCTATGATCTTAGCCCCCATAATCCTACCATCCATAACCTTATCATCCATGCTCTTATCACCCACAATCTTACCATCCATGACCGTACTTTTCATATTTTTATCATCCATTTTTACACCTTCCTGCATATCCTATATACTTTATCTATCCTACATTTCTTCCCATCTATTCGTACCTTTTTTACTCCTGACCTAATTATACTCATACTGTCAATTATACATTCGGCGTCCCAAAGACTTTCTTCAAATAAAAAATCTGTTTACAAAATATCCCTGTCAGTGTATACTATCACACATGGGAATGAAGTTCTCCCTTGGGAAACCTAAACCGCTTAGTAAGCTGATGACTTCTGTGATTATATTGTCGCAGAAAAAGCATCAGTTTTTTTTGCGTCCAAAGGAGGAATTATACAATGTTAACGTCACTCGCATTTATCTTTCTGGCAGGTCTTGCCATCGCGACTCTCTTCCAGAGTCTTAAGCTTCCACGGATCATCGGTATGCTGATCACCGGTATCTTGTTAGGTCCGTATGTTCTGGATCTCTTTGATCCATCGATTCTGTCCATCTCATCCGATCTGCGTCAGATGGCTCTGATCATCATTCTGTTAAAAGCAGGCTTATCCCTGAATCTTGCCGACCTGAAAAAAGTAGGTCGCCCTGCCATCATGATGGCATGTGTTCCGGCAAGCTGTGAGCTTCTCGCATTTTTCCTGTTTGCACCATATATACTTGGTGTTACCCGGATCGAAGCCGCCGTTATGGGCGCTGTCCTTGCTGCTGTATCTCCGGCTGTTGTTGTACCCCGTATGGTACACCTGATGGAAACCGGATATGGCACAGAGAAAAGTATCCCTCAGCTTATCATGGCTGGAGCATCCTGCGATGATATCTATGTCATCGTATTATTCTCCACCTTTACCAGCATGGCACAGGGTGGAAGTGCACATATCATGGATTTTGTAAATATCCCAATCTCCATTATACTCGGAATCCTGCTCGGTGCAGTAACCGGTTATTCCTTAAGTCTTTTCTTCGAACTGGCATACAGACATGACCGCTATATCCGAAACAGCGTCAAGGTTATCGTCATTCTGGGCATGTCCTTCATGCTTATGGCGATCCAGAACTGGCTGGATGGTATCGTATCTGTATCCGGTCTGCTCGCTGTTGTCAGTATGGCATGTGTGATAAAGATCAAATGCATCCCTTCCGTGACCAAACGACTTTCGGAAAAATTCGGCAAGCTCTGGCTGGCTGCGGAAGTAATCTTATTTGTTCTGGTCGGCGCGGCTGTCGATATCCGCTATACCCTGACTGCCGGACTGGCTGCTGTCGGTATGATCCTTCTGGCACTGGTATTCCGTTCCATCGGTGTATCTCTTTGTCTGCTTGGAACGAATCTGACATGGAAAGAGCGTCTTTTCTGTGTCATTTCCTATCTGCCAAAAGCAACCGTTCAGGCTGCGATCGGCTCTGTTCCCCTTGCCATGGGACTGCTTTGTGGCAAGCTTGTATTATCCGTTGCCGTTCTTGGTATTCTGATCACTGCCCCACTCGGTGCATTCGGCATCGATATGACCTATAAAAAATTATTGTAACCTTTTTGAGTTCTGAATTGTTTTATTAGTAGAAAGGCCTTTTAACACAAGAAAAGAGGATGTGACTATGCGATTACCAACACAAACTGTTATACAGACATATCAGGAAAATCTGTTCCGCATTGCGTTTTCCAGTTGTCAGAACCGGGAGGATGCCGAAGATGTTGTGCAGGAAACCTTTCTTCGCTATCATTCAAACGCCATGGATTTTAACGATGAAATGCATATCCGGGCATGGCTGATCCGGGTTACGATCAATCAGTCAAAGAATATGCTTCGTACCTTCTGGCACAGGAACCGGACATCATTGGAAGATTATATGGAACAACTGAATTTTCCTGATCCTGAAAGCCAGGAATTATTTGAAACAGTCATGAAGCTGCCGGACTGGCAGCCATCTTCTGTCTGTCAAATGGCATCTGTCTGGCAGCAACCGGAAGTACCTGGGTGCATAAGGTATTTTCTACCGCAGATGGCACGAAGGTCGAATACGATGCAGAAGACGCTACCATGTCTTTCCGTATCGAATCAACCGATCAGACCTATGTCAACGTGAAAGCCGGAAGACTGTATTTTACACTGAACGGACAGCAGACCGATATCACCGATAAATGCAGTGCAGATACCTACTTCCGTTACGATTACACGGATACCGATCATATCACACATGTGATCATCATAGGCGGAACTGTCGATGATTATGGCTATGCGGAATATCTGTTTGATGCAGACGGCACTTATATCTTCAACAATATGAATGTATCTTCCGATACTCCGGCATGGTTTGTAAATGCGGAAAATGATCTCGGTGTAGATGTGGAATCCTTATCGGATGAAGCAGCTACCTATTCCGTGACCGAAGAATAAAAATTTATAAATAATTCCATAAATTCCCCATTTTCTTTCGTATGTAAATTAAGGAAGCAAACAAACCAGACATTGATAAGACTATATACATTTTTGAATATTCTTATTCACTGATATATGTTAGTATTATTGATATCTGACCACGAAAGAAATGGAGGATTTTTCATGAATAAAAAGATAATCAGCTTATTACTCGGTGCATGTCTGTGCACAAGCCTTGCAGGATGCGGAAACGCAGATAACAACGGCGGCAACGTCACAAAACAGAACCATTCAGCATCAAAGGAACTCGGAAGTGATATCGCAGACGGGGCGAAACCGGCACCCGTCGATTCCTACGAGGAACTTAAAAACGGTGTCAACAATTTCGCATTTGACCTGTATGAAGCACTTCCAGAAGACAGCAACTGCTTCTATTCTCCTTACAGTATTTCAAGCGCACTGTCAATGCTCGATCAGGGTGCAGGAGGCGAAACGAAAAATGAACTGGAAGCAGCACTTGGCATCAAAGATCTTTCTACCTGGAATACGGAAATGCAGAGTTATCTGAACAAGGACTGGTCCAAGCAGACATATGTAAATACTGCAAATTCCATCTGGATGACCACAGGAAAAGACTGGGCAGCCGGCATATCAGATGATTTCCTTCTTCCAGCCAAGACCTATTACCATGGTGAGATATATGAAGCCGATTTTTCAGAACAGGCCGACCAGGTTGTGAAAGATGTAAATAACTGGGTGAATGAACATACAAACCAAATGATCCCATCTATCATGGATGAGCTTCCTGCTGGTACTGTTATGATGCTTATTAATGCAGTTTACTTTGAAGGAAAATGGATGATACCATTTACAGAGGATAATACATATGATGATACTTTCCACGGAACAAACGGAGATTCTACAGTTCCAATGATGCACCTGTATGACGAACGATTCTCTTATGTGGATAACGGATCGATAAAAGGAATCACACTTCCTTACGATGGTGATTCCGTTGTAATGAAAGTCTTCCTTCCATCTAAAGAAGGCGACACGATCACCGACCTGTTCAATTCTTTAAGCAGTGATGAGAAACAGGCACTTATCAACTCTCTGGATAACGCAGATTCTCCTGAGATTGAGACCGTTCAGCTTCCAAAATTCACAGATGAACAGAGTATCAATGGTCTGGATGATATCCTGAAAGGACTTGGAATCCAGTCCGCATATACTTCCGCTGATTTCTCAAAGATTGCAGATGACATCGCCGTATCTTCCGTTTCTCACAGAGCAAAAGTGATCGTTGATGAAAACGGAACAAAGGCTGCCGCTGAAACGGATATCATGATCGCAGAAACTGCACTGGAGATACCGGAAGAAACTTATAACTTCATCGTTGACCAGCCATTTGTCTATGTAATTGAAGATCAGGATACCGGAATGATCCTGTTCATGGGACGGGTAAATGATCTGTAATGTCCAATCGGATATTGACTGCTCCTATTATTTTGACAGATCAAATGCTGTAGGATAATTTCTGGCGGCTCTTGCAAAACACTGGCCATTTGCAAATGCCGTCAGAGCTTTTCCTGCCAGCAGATTGTTCTCATCCTGAGAAAGCTCATATTTTGCCTGAACAGAAAGTGCCTGATAATTAATTCCCCGATACATACACTTCTTCGCTTCATTCAGATAATATTCACGAAGCTTCCATTCATTTGCATTATTCTTAATACTCTTATTATTCCTTTTTTGACCACAGTCACATTCTTTATTCATGCAGTCTCTCGCAGCACACCATATCTGCTTCTCCAGTTCACGCTGTGCACGATCAATGATCTCATAGACATCTCCCCCTAATTGAATCCGGCAAAAAGTTCCGGTTGTATCCGGCTGTGCACTGAGCAAAGGCTCCTTACAGCCTTTCTGAAGATAAAAACTCATATCGTCTACATCGATCACATGCCGTACCGTGGTACGAAATGAAAAATCCCTGCATTGTAATCCCCAGTTATTATAAAATGGCAGCCAGTTATCCTGCCAGCCATAATGAAACATCCCATCAGCATCCAGCATATCAGAAGGCATCTCCGGATCTATCTCCGGTGTTGCTGTATGTTCCTGCTCTGTGGCCTTCTGGTACCAGCACACATTTTCCCAGTCTTTACGATATCTCAGATTCCAGCCCTCCGGTATATAAAACCGATTCAGGGACTGTGCTTCATATAACGTATCCATCGTAACATTTCCGGCATGTTCCTTTATGTACTGTTCTGCACTCCAATATCTCGGAAGACAATCTGTCCAGTACGCCTTTCCGGTCATCAGAGAATCCTGCAGATCTGACAGATTATACCCGTTATTCGCTAATATATAATCATGTTCACCGAAGTCTCCCGATCTCCTCACTCCATACTTCGCCGCCGTAAATTCGACAATCGATACATCATGCTTTCTGTCTCCAAAGCCCTGATTGCAGCCGGTGATATAGTTCCATTTTCTATGATGCTCCAACGCAGCTTCCGTACTGTCGCAAAATGCAAGTGAATAGATAAAGGCATCATTCCACATATGCCTGTCATCACTTTTTATCATATCGCCATCTCCTGCATTCTGTCCGCCGGAGCCCTGTACCATAAGTCCTTTTTCATTCAAGCCTGCACGGTGGAACATATCGGAGCTTATAAATGCATATCCATCTTCCGGAAATGCAAGAATAGCCGGTAGATAATCTCTGGCATCAAATGGGAGATCCATATTGCCAGCCCCGATCAGGTGTCCGTTTTCTGTCATCTGATCCCATGCGGCGATCTGTGAGCACTCGTGATCTTCGGCTTTTCCTTCTGTCTCTGCACGAAGCATACTTTTACCATAAAGCACCAGAACCATCTCCTGCCAAAGATGTCCTGTCTCATCTGCCATACCTTTTAGCAGCTCGATCAATGAAGGGAATTCTTTTCTGGTCGCTGCTGTATAATCTTCACACAGGTGGAAAACTTTGTCTCTTATTTCTTTCTCATCATTACATGGAGCTGAAGTCTTCTCAATTTGACGGAGATATACAGCCATAAGATCGTTCACGCGGGCAAGCAGAGCTTCTCTGCACTGCATGGCATACTGCCGTCCCATGTCATACCAGCTTCCCGACACAACAACAAACTGCATAACCCCATCCGGTGCATTCTCCGGATCATATCCATATGTATCCATTATCTTACGCATCATATTCCCCATCTTTTTCCGCTCCCTTCTATTCGTCGATATCAAGATTTTCAATTGATTTCAGATATTTCTTTATCATAAATGCCATAATAAATTCCGCATCGATCAAACGGTCGTCCAGATCCTCCTGTATGATCGTACTGATACGTTCCAGTCTGTACCGAAGCGTATTTCTATGAATATAGAGGGCTGCTGCCGTCATCTGGCTATTGCAGTTATTTTCCAGATATGCCGATAAAGTCTCTGTCAGATTTGCATCATTTAACTGATCATATTCCTCCAGCCGCCCCAGCATGTTCGTATAAAATCTCCGAAGTTCAGTCTTGTCTTTCACATAAAATAAAAGATTATAAAGCCCCAGCTTACTGAAATACTGAACCCGATCTTTCTTGTCCATAACCCGCTGTAACTTACAGGCTCTTCGCGCCTGAAAATAGCTGTCACTGATCTTATCAACAAACCTTGTCGGCATTCCCACACCGGCAAACAGATTAATCTCCAGACCTGTCTTTTTTGCCTCCGTCGTTATCATATCAAGCAACTGATCGATCGCAATGTCATCATATGGTACGATCAAAATGATCTCATTTCCACTCGAAGTCATCAAAAGCTTTTTTGATAAAAGCTTCTGGATCTGATCCTTAACGATCATATATAAACAGGCAAACTGCTCTGTATTCAACTCCTCATGGTTATACAGGATCAACACAGAATTTTTCGTTTCCAGATCGATCCCATACTGCTGTGCCGTAAATATCACTTTCCCCTGACTGTCAAAGGTTCTGTTAATAACGGATTGAAAAAGCATCTCCAGTTTTTCTTCATTATCCGAAGAAGACCGGATCAACTCATATACTTCCTGCAGCATCACACTCGCCCGAATCTGACCGGAACATATATATACCGGTATTCTGCATTTGTCTGCTTTTTCTATAATCTCCGAATCTGCATTATCTGTATGTAAGATAACCGCATTACCCATATAGGCTCTGCACACATCTAATATCTGCAAGATGAATTCCGGTCTGGTCTGACAGATTTTTTTCGAAATAATATATATACAGTTGTTTGATGCTATTGCCTCTTTAAATTCTTCCAGATCAGCTTCTGCTACATAGATGGAGCAGGTTTTTTTACTTAATTTTAAGGAATACTCTCCTGCCTTCTGGATTATATTCTGTTCCTGTATTCGATCCATATGATACCTCCATTCTGTATTTATCATACTGAATCAACGCCGCTATAACAATATATTTTTCCTGTTCATATATCTGGAATATACATAAAATATAATGATTCCGCATAAAAGCAGTACACCGCTTACAATAAAGATACTCTGATATCCAAATCCTGAAATGATCCAGCCGCCAACCGCCGGACCTGCAGACTGCATAATATCAGGGAACAGATAATATGTACTGGACGCTACCCCACGCCGATCCGATCCTGCAAGCTGCAATGCCTTTGTCTGCATAGCAGGCTGTCCTGATCCCTGTCCATATCCTTTGCAGAAAGCTCCGATCCAGAACAGAAGTATCCCACCGGCACATGCCAGACTGAACATTCCTGCTGCCGCGATGAATAATGCCGGAACTATGACATATGGCAATCCCTTTTTATCATAGATCTTTCCTGAAAATATCCTTGCAAGGAGTACCGCAACTGCACTCACCGTAAAATAAGTTCCCACATTTGCAATTCCTTTACTGTCACCATATAAGACAACAAAGGAACTCTCGATACCATTTGCAAATGAGAACAACGAAGCTATAAGACTTAATACAAGAACCTCTTTTGCCAGTAATTTCGTCCATATGAACTTTACCGACAGCTTTTCACGCTGCTTCTCAGAAGGTTTGCTTTCCTTCTGTTTTTTATTTATCATCTGACTGCCCGATCTGACAAATACGATCATAATAAATGCAGAAGCAACCGCACCGGCAGCACAATAAAAGCTGTATACATATCCATAAGAATTCCCCAGATATATGCCAAGGGATGGCGCAAACGAAGTTACAACGACTGTTGTAAGTCCGAAATAACCGACGCCTTCTCCCATTCTGGAATCTGCAACATTATCTGCCAGTATCGCCATGATCGCAGTCGATGTCATAGCAAATGCCCCACCATGAATGATCCTGCATAAAAACAACATTCCTATACTGCTGCTGACCCCATAGCCTAAAATAGCCACTAACATCAGAATCAAAGCCGCCATGAGAAGACCCTTTTTATTCCATTTGTCAAGCAGGATTCCACAAAACGGATGGATTAGCAATGCTGCGATCGCATAGCTTCCAACGATAGTTCCGGCAATCCCGATCGAATGATCACTATTTACAATGTACTTTGACATGACCGGATTTACCATGTTCGAGCTTAGAAACAGCATGAAGTTGATCAAACTGATCAGTATAAAATTTTTTGTCCATAAGCGATCCTTCTGCTTCTGTTTCATATATGCCTCCATCCACTATAATGTCGGAAGATCAATATAGGTTCCTCCAAATTCTGCATGGTGAATCCTTATCTCCTCTCCTGCCTGTTCCAGATACCAATAGCCCTGACACGCCGTTGTGATCGAGATCAGTATTCTGTGACCTGCCTGAAATACATAGGAGGTCGGTAAAAGATCCATCAGCACTTCTACCGGTTTACCCGCTTCCAGATAGCTTACATCCTGCTTCTCAGCACGGTGCCATGGCAGATCCATGTAATC
>DJPV01000047.1 GCA_002437435.1 Lachnospiraceae bacterium UBA6403
TCGGTTGGATGTCCATATGAATTATCTGCCCCAACACTGATCACTGCATAACTTGGCTTAACAGCCTCTAACATCTCTTTTGTAGTGGCATTTTTACTTCCATGATGGCTGACCATCAGCACGTCACTGGAAAGTTCCTCACCGGATGCGATCATTGCCTGCTCACTGGCTTCCTCTCCATCTCCGTAGATCAGAAATGAAGTATCTCCATATGTCATACGAATACCAACCGAATTATCATTTTCATTATCTTCGCTATAAGTGATCGGTGCTGCTATCGTAAATACCGCATCACCAAAAGTATAAGTATCCCCTGCCTTTGGAAATGTAACGGTAAGGTTCTGCGCCGCAAGCTTATCCATCAACGAATCATAGATTTTCGTGTCAGCATCATAATCCGGTCCGATAAATGTCTCTGTATCAAATACATTCAACACACCCACCAGTCCGCTTATATGATCGGAATCATAATGGCTCGCTATCACATAATCAAGCGACTCTATATTCTGTTTTTTCAGATTTGCTACGACAAATGAAGATGATGACGATGGACCGCCATCCATCATCATGTAATGACCATCACAGGAAAACAGGACCGCATTCCCCTGTCCGACATCTAAGAAAGTAACTGTAAGTCCAAAAAGATCGTCTGTTGCACTCCCGGTATCCACTTTCGTCTTTCCCGAAACATCCTTTTCATCCTCTGTCCAATCTGACGATTCTGACTCATCCGGTTGCTTTGCATCACTTATGATATCCAATGTATTTTCTGTGCTTACAACCGTTTCTGTTTTATTTTCTGATGATTTTTCATCATCTGCATCTGTTAATCCTGAACATCCTGAAAAAAGCCCAAGGACAAAGCATATGCCAATCATTACCATTACTTTCCTCAGGCCATTCTTTTTATTTACAGAATTTTTCATAAGTGCCTCCCCTTACAATTATCTCTTGCAATTTTCAGACTAAATCCTGTTTTCTTATTACATTTCTAATCCTGTTCCATATCCCGTAATTTTTTTCGTATTCTCTGGATCGCATTGTCAATCGACTTGTATGGCTTGCCAAATGCTTCTGCAAGCTCATCATAGTTTTTTCCGGCAAGATATCCTCCTAATACCTGTCTTTCAAATTTACTGAGTTTCTTATCGATCGCTTCTGCCAGTTTCTGAGATTCCAGCTGTCCAAGCATCTGATTTTCCGGTTCACATGCCTGATCTGCCTGCAACTCATCCACAAGTGCAACATCATCGTCATTTTCCGTATAAAATGATACATAATAATTAAGCGGGGAATGTTTTTTTCGGTTTGACAGCTTCACTGCTGTGATCAATTGCCGCTTGATACACAAGTTTGCAAATGTAGAAAAAGATGCCCCTTTGCTCCCATCAAAGCTTCGGATGGCTTTAATGAGTCCTATCATTCCTTCCTGAATGATGTCCTCATTTTCAGCACCGATAATATACAGGGCACGACTCTCTTTTTTTACGATCCCCATATACTTTTTGATCAGATATTCAAAAGCGGCATTATCATTTTCTTCCCGGATCAACCGGATATTTTCCTCATCCGTATTTGTCTCATACACACCCACAACGCTGATACTCCCTTATTTTACACCCATCCTCTGACGGACAACCTCATATCCCAATACTCCGGCTGCAACCGAAGCATTTAAAGAATCGATATCTCCACTCATTGGTATGGATACAACATAATCACATTTTTCTTTTACCAGACGGCTGACACCTGTACCCTCATTTCCGATCACAAGTCCCATCGGCCCGGTCAGATTGCAGCGGTACATCAGTTCTCCATCCATATCGGCACAGGCAAACCACATACCACGTTTTTTCAACTCATCGATCGTCTTTGCCAGATTTGTTACCTTAACCACCGGTGTATATGCAATTGCACCGGCAGAAGCCTTAACAACTGTTGCTGTAATTCCGACTGCCCTGCGCTTTGGAATAATGACACCATGTGCGCCACACAGATTTGCTGTACGAACGATTGCGCCCAGATTATGCGGATCTTCGATCTCATCTAAGATAAAGATAAATGGCGGCTGTCCTTTTTCCTCTGCCTTTGCAAAGATCTCATCGATCGCTGAATATTCATAAGCTGCCACATGAGCGATCACACCCTGATGTTTTCCGGTCGAAGACATCTGATTCAGCTTCTCTTTCGAGACATAATTAATGATCGTCTCCTGTTTCTTTGCTTCACGCACGATCGAATTGATACTGCCATCATGGCATCCATCCTGAAGATATAATTTGTCAACTGTTTTACCGGAACGAAATGCCTCCATAACCGCATTTCTTCCCTCTATCTCAAACTTTTCATTTCTGTTTTCTTCCATCTTCTGCTCCATTTCTATTCCACATTATCAGACTGTAAATGATCGATCACCTGTTTTGATTCCAGACAGGTTTTCGTCAGCTCAAACAGACGGTCATATTCCTTATTCAGATAAAGATAACCGATCAGCGCTTCAAAACCGGTTGCTTTCCTGTATTGCCCTACAGATGCATTTTTTGCCTTGGAATGAGTCTTTGTATTCCTGCCACGCTTATATATCATCATTTCCTGCTCGGTCAGTTTCTCTTCCAACAGGTCGATATAACCTGCCTGTGACTCTGCATTTACGATCTGAATGGCTTCTTTATGATATTTGAATGCCTGCTTGTTATCCTTTGACACCAGAACCGTTTTTACCAGAAGGTCAAATACACTGTCTCCGATATAAGCAAGTGCCAGCCCGGAATATTCTGCCGGATTCGAATCTTCTACATCTAATATCTCAGAAAAATACTGATCTAAGCTCTTTTCCATTTTACTCCTTCTCTTGTATCCTCAAGGATAATGCCCTTATCACTGAGCATGTTACGAATCTCATCTGCTCTTGCAAAATTCTTTGCCTTTCTTGCTTCCTGACGTTCATTGATCAGAGCCTCGATATCAGAATCTAACAGTTCTTCTTCACGCTCTGTAATAATACCAAGAATGTCACACAGCTTCTCGATCGTCTGAATTGCCTTATCCACGGCTTTCTTTGGCGTATCATTTGAAATATTGATATTTGTATATTTTACTAATTCAAAGATAACAGAGATCGCATCTGCTGTATTCAGATCATCATCCATTGCCGCTTCAAATCGTTTTACATATCCATCTAATTCTGCCTCAATTGCAGCATCCGATCCGTCCACATCTGTCGGCGTAAGTGACCTTAACTTATCAACTGCGGTCAGGATACGCTCCAGACCATTCTTTGATGCCTCTACCAGATCAGCTGAGAAGTTCAGTGGGCTTCTGTAATGAGCAGACAGCATAAAGAAACGGATAACCTGAAGTGGATATTTATCTGCAATCTCTCTTACTGTAAAGAAGTTGCCAAGTGACTTGGACATCTTCTCATTATTGATCTTTAAGAAACCATTATGCATCCAGTATCTTGCAAATTCCTTATCATTTGCTGCTTCACTCTGTGCGATCTCATTTTCATGATGTGGGAAGATCAGATCCTCACCACCTGCATGGATATCAATGATATCTCCAATATATTTCTTAGACATAACAGAACATTCCAGATGCCAGCCCGGTCTTCCCTCACCCCACGGTGACTCCCAGAACGGCTCTCCCTCTTTCTTTGGCTTCCAGAGAACGAAATCCAGTGGATCTTCCTTCTCATCCTGACCGGAAACTTTAAGCTGGTGATTCTCTGCTCTGTGTCCGGATTCCAGATCATCGATATTTTTATGAGATAATTTACCATAATCTGCAAAGCTTCTGGTACGGAAATATACAGTACCATTTACTTCGTATGCATGACCTTTTTCGATCAGAGTCTTGATCATCTCGATCATATCCGGGATCTCCTCGGTAGCCTTTGGATGTGTTGTTGCTTCCTGTACATTCATAGCTGCCATATCCTTCTTTGTCTCTGCAATGAAACGCTCAGAGATCACCTTGGAATCAACACCTTCTTCATTTGCACGCTTGATGATCTTGTCATCTACATCTGTAAAATTGGATACATAATTTACATCGTATCCCTTATATGTGAGATACCGTCTCAATGTGTCAAATACGATCATTGGTCTTGCATTTCCGATATGGATATAATCATATACGGTAGGTCCGCAGACATAGATTCCTACTTTACCTTCATTGATTGGTACAAATTCTTCTTTTGTTCTTGTAAGCGTATTAAAAATCTTCATGGGAATCCTCCAATAAATATAGTTTTTGTTTTCGCCTGTCCTTCTTTCGAAGCAGTTTTACCATGCGTTATAGATTACGCATAAAAAAGAAAAAACCTGGAAAAAACTTCCAGGTTATCAAATAGCAGTTCATAGGGGAATCGAACCCCTGTTTTCGCCGTGAGAGGGCGACGTCTTAACCGCTTGACCAATGAACCATATATCTTAGCGACTTGTTTAATATACCAGAAGCCACGATAAAATGCAAGCTTTTTTTCAGTAAATTTACATTTTTTTATACTGACCATATTTTAGCTTGTAATAAGTGCATTGTCAATGAAATACAAGAGCATCTTTTTACATTCGCTTTTCTTCATAGACAGAAACAATACCTTTTATCTGCCAAGTCCTGGTTCTGTATTCTTTCATGCAGCAAACCTTTTTTCACGTCGGTACTTGGCAAACTGCTGTAAGCAGTGAGCTTAGTACCGCTACGTGAAAAACAGAACGCAAGTGTTTTGCGTAATGAAAGGGATACAGGACCAGGGCTTGCAGAATAAAGGTATTGTTTCGTCCGTTTTATACAAAGTCAAAGGTAAGCTGGTTGGTATCCGGCATACCGTCCAGAATGCCAAGCTCTGACAGCTTGTCAATCGCACTCTTTCCAATCTTGGAATGTGCCTGCAGATCTTCCTTTGAGATAAACTTACCCTTGCTGGCCGCATCCTTCAACTGTTTTGCAGCCTTCTCTCCCATTCCTTCGATGGAAGCAAGTGACGGCATAATCTTGCCATCGATCACCTGAAAGCGTACATCATCCGCCACATAGATGTCGATCGGCATGAACTCGAAGCCTCGTGCATACATCTCAAGAACAAGCTTCAGATCCTTTAACTTATCTTCATCCTTTGCGGTACGTTTATTCTTATCAATACTTTGTATCATATTAATATGATACAGAACCTTTTCTTTTCCAAAGCACATCATCTCATAGCTGAATGCCGATGCACGGATACTAAAAAACGCTGCATAATACTGAAGTGGATAATTCACCTTATAATATGCAATCCTCCATGCCATCATAACATAAGCCGCTGCATGAGCTTTCGGGAACATATACTTGATCTTCTGACAGGACCAGATATACCAGTCCGGCACACCATGTGCCTTCATATCCTCTTTCCATTCTTCCCATTTGGCACATTTGCCTTTTGCTACGTTACCCTTCCGGACATTCTCCATGATCTGAAACGCTGTACCGGATTCCAGACCCATATGGATAAGATATACCATAATATCATCTCGGCAACAGATCGCAGTCGAAATCGTACACTGACCGGATTTGATCAGCTCCTGTGCATTTCCAAGCCATACATCCGTACCATGCGCCAGACCTGCGATTCGCACCAGATCCGAGAAGTTCTGTGGATTTGCATCAATTAACATCTGCATGGCGAAATCCGTACCGAACTCCGGTACGCCCAGACTGCCAAGCGGGATACCATTGATATCCTCCGGTGTAATGTGAAGGCTCTCTGTTCCGTGGAACAACGCCATAACATCCGGATCATCTAACCGAATCGTTGTCGCATCAAGACCGGTCAGATCCTCCAGTCTTCGGATCATCGTAGGATCATCATGGCCGAGAATATCAAGCTTCAACAGATTGTGGTCGATCGAATGGTATTCGAAATGAGATGTTACAACATCTGTCGTCATATCATTTGCCGGCTTTTGGATCGGCGTAAAGGAATAGATCTCCTCATGCCTTGGAAGAACGATCATACCACCCGGATGCTGTCCGGTCGAACGCTTAACGCCGGTACATCCGATTGCCAGACGTTCCATCTCACAGCTTCGTTTGGTAACGATAGCCTTCTCATCGACATATTTCTCAATCTCCTTCGGTGTCAGATCACCCATAGCCATAGCTTCTGCTCGCGCTTCATCCTTTGCCAGATCTTTGAAATAATTATATACATAACCGTATGCCGTCTTATCTGCTACCGTTGTTACAGTTCCCGCACGGAACGCCTTGCCTTTGCCAAACAATACTTCCGTATATGCATGTGCACAGGACTGATATTCACCGGAGAAGTTCAGATCGATATCCGGTTCCTTATCTCCCTTAAATCCAAGGAATGTTTCAAATGGGATATCATGTCCCTCTTTGATCAGTGGATGTCCACATCGAGGGCAGTCACGATCCGGCATATCACATCCCGACATACCGGAATATGATTTTACAAGTTCTGAATCAAAATCAACAAAGTGACACTCCGGACAGATATAATGTGCAGACAGCGGATTTACCTCTGTGATACCTGCCATTGTTGCTACGAAGGAAGAACCTACCGATCCTCTGGATCCAACCAGATAACCATGATCGTTGGAATCCCACACCAGCTTCTGTGCAATGATGTACATAACGGCAAATCCATTCGATATAATAGAATGTAGTTCACGTTCCAGTCGTTCTACAACAACCTCCGGCAGATCCGGTCCATATATCTTATGTGCCTTTTCATAACAGATATTTGTCAGTGTCTCATCCGAATTCTCAATAATAGGCGGTGCTTTATCCGGTCGAACAGGATCCATATATTCCACCATATCCGCGATCAGATTCGTATTCGTGATAACAACCTCTCTGGCTTTCTCACTTCCCAGATATTCGAATTCTGCAAGCATTTCTTCCGTCGTTCTAAAATAAAGCGGAGGCTGATTGACTGCATCCTCAAAGCCTTTACTTTTCATGATGATCGCACGATAGATACTGTCTTCGGGATCGAGAAAATGAACATCACAGGTCGCAATGACCGGTTTATTAAACAGTCGTCCAAGCTCTGCAATCCGCTTATTATAATTCTGAAGATCCTCGATCGTACAAGGGTTCTCCTTCTTTCTGGTCATAAACTCATTATTTCCGATCGGCTGTATCTCCAGATAATCAAAGAAATTAACAAGTCTTGCAATCTCCTCATCCGGTGCATCATCTACGATTGCCCGGAACAGTTCACCGGCTTCGCAGGCAGAGCCTAAGATCAGCCCTTCTCTGTACTTATTGATCATACTCATCGGCATGCGTGGTCTACGATTGAAATATCTGACATGAGCCTCTGAGATCAGGCGATACAGATTTACACGGCCGATCTCATTTTTTGCCAGAATGATTCCATGATACGTTCTGCCTTTTTTGATCGTATCATCCGATGAAGCACCTAATTCATTTACATCCTCCACCGTCTTTACACCACGTTCTGCTAACATCTCATATAATTTTACAAAGATCTTTGCAGTTGCGTTTGCATCATCAACAGCCCGGTGATGATGTTCATTCTTTACGTTTAATGCCTTACAGACACGATCCAGTGTGAACTTACCAAGTTCCGGCAATAACACATGGCTGAGTGTCATGGTATCCATGATCGTATTATCGAATTTCATTCCAAGGTCTCTGGCATTTTTCTTGATAAATCCGGTATCGAATGCTGCATTATGCGCAACTACAATATCATCTCCACAGAATTCCAGAAACTTCGGCAGGATCACATCAACGGTCGGTGCATGCATGACCATCTCATCTGTAATGGAAGTCAACTGCTCGATATTATAAGGAATCGGTTCTTCCGGATTAATAAATTCCGAGAAACGGTCGATCTCCTCTCCATTTCTTACCTTTACGGCTCCGATCTCTATGATCCTGTTCTTCTTCTGACTAAGACCGGTCGTCTCGATATCGAATACGATATATTCTGTATTCAACTCCTGTCCTTTTGGATTGATGACCAGATTTTTCAGGTCATCGACAAAATACCCCTCACAGCCAAAGATCAGCTTGAATCCATCCTTCATGCCCTTTGCATGTGCTGCGATCGGAAATGCCTGTGCAACGCCATGATCTGTGATCGCGATTGCCGGGTGTCCCCAGTCATTTGCACGTTTCACGATCTTCTCGATATCAACGACACTGTCCATCTCGCTCATAACCGTATGCATATGTAATTCCACACGTTTTTCAAGCGACGTATCAACTCTCGGCACACGAAAGTCCGGTATGTGCTTGATGCCACGCACAGATGCTATATTTAGCTCCTTGGAAAAGGTATCATATAACGGTACACCCTTTAACCGATAGAAGCTTCCTTCTTTTAACTCGTCTTTATAAACCGGCACATCATCCCCAGAAGCAAATATCTTAAATGCGATCGTATCTTCAAAATCCGTGATATTGCAAATAAATAAGGTCTTACCGTTTCTTAAAACCTTTTCCTCCATCTTGATCAACTGACCATGAATACAGACTTCACCGATACCATCCACCAAGGTAGAAATCTTTACGAGTTCCCCTTCACAGTCTCTGCCATAGAATACATCCGGGTCATTCGAGGTATATTTCTTTCTTCTGGCGGCAAATGTCTCCTTCGGCTTTTCTTCCTGTGCAGGTGCTTTCTTTTCAGCCGAAGCATCCTTCTTACCTTCTCCAACCAGCTTCTTTTTATCTACCGATTTACCATCCAAGGTAAGATCCGCATCCTCATGTACATTACTTAAGATTGCCTCGATCTCAAGCTTCATCTTCTGTTCATTTGCGCGACGAAGCATCTCTTTGTCAGATTCTGTATAGTCAAAGCCAACCTTGATATCCATACCGAACCGTTTCTTATAAGTATCCTCCAGATATTTCTTGATCCCGATGGAATGGCTCTTTGACAGCTTACTGTCCTCCATCGCAAGTGTGATAATATCATCTGCATAGTACCATTCTGCCCGTTTTAACAAACGATATCCTACATGACTGATCTTCTCGACATCATATAAGATACTGTCCTTATACACCTCTGTTAAAGTTCTGGTATTATACTGTGAAGACAACTCATACCGGTCATCAATGATGACTTTATAACCTCGTCCGCGAAACAAATGTCCACAGATAATATCTTCCACCTGTGCGATCTTTGGACGGCTGATCAGATGCTTCGACATCAGACTGATAATAAGCTGGCGTTCTGTCTGCTTCATTACCACCTTCTCGATCATGGTATCCTCAAGCAGGGAAGACAGTTCTTTATCCATATTCAGTTCAGGAAATACTTCAAAAAATAATTTTGCTTCTACAGGCACGTTCTATTCACTCCAGTTATCTAACTCGTACTTTAATGTCGATAATATATCTTTCTCATCGATCTTCTTAATGATCTGTCCTTTTTTTATCAGGATGCCGCAGCCTTTTCCGCCCGCAATACCAAGATCAGCTTCCCTTGCTTCTCCCGGTCCGTTTACAACACAGCCCATGACAGCAACCTTAATATTCAGATGATCATAATCTGCAACCAGCTTTTCTACCTGTTCTGCCAGTCCGATCAGATCGATCTCTGTTCTGCCACAGGTCGGACAGGACACAAGTTCAATCCCCCCTGTGCGAAGTCCAAGCGTTTTTAAGATCATCTTTGCTGTCATGATCTCATTGACCGGATCCCCTGTTAATGAAACACGGATCGTATCTCCGATTCCTTCATGAAGGATAATCCCCAGTCCTACGGAAGATTTGATATTGCCACTCATAACTGTACCGGATTCCGTGATACCTACATGCAGCGGATAATTGGTCTGATCTGCGATCAGCTCATGTGCTTTTACACACATCATAACATCGGAAGATTTGATACTGATAACCATATTGTCATATCCGCAGTTTTCGATCATATGAACCTTATCTAACGCACTCTCAACGATTCCTTCTGCTGTCACGCCGTGATATTTTTCAACTAATTCTTTTTCAAGAGAACCACTGTTTACACCGACACGGATTGGTATATTCCGTTCCTTACATGCTGCTACTACCTGCGCCAGCTTATCCTTGCCGCCGATATTGCCCGGATTGATACGTATCTTATCTGCTCCCGCTTCAGCGGCGGCGATCGCCAGGCGATAATCAAAATGAATATCTGCAACCAGCGGAATATGGATCTGCTTCTTGATCGCAGGGATTGCTGCCGCTGCCGCCTCGTCATTTACGGTGCTTCTGATGATGTCACAGCCTGCCTTTTCAAGCTTTAAAATCTGTGCAACCGTAGCATCTGCATCACTGGTCTTTGTATTTGTCATTGACTGGATCAGGATCGGATTTTCACCACCGATCACCCGGTCTCCTATCTTTATAACTTTTGTATGATTTCTATACATATTAACTCCTGTTCATTTAATGAAAGAATACATTCTTAATATCGTTAAATAATATCACAACCATCAACAGCATAACCAGAACAAATCCGATCAGCGTCACGATATTTTCCTTATCCTTCGGAACCTTCTTTCTGGTTACAGCCTCAATTAGCAGGAAAATGAACCGTCCTCCATCTAAGCCTGGTATCGGCAACAGGTTCATAACGCCAAGGTTTGCCGACAGCAGTACGATATAATTCATCCAGTTTAAGAACAGATCAAGCACACTGCTCTTTGCCGCCTCATTAAAGGTATCGTTCATATTCTTTGCTACTCCGACCGGACCGGATACCTCATCCGAGCTTACCTGTCGGGTAACGATCAGCTTCAGGCTTAAGAAAGTCGCTTTTACCCAGTATCTGATCTCGTAAGCAGAATACTTACAAAGTTCTCCAAAATTTTTCGGAAGCTGATAACCGACACTCATAATTCCGATCTTATAGCCATCCGGTGTCTTTGCCGGATGTACGGTCGTATTATAGACCGTTCCATCTTCTTTCTCAAGTGTCAGATCGATCGGTGAACCATCTCCATAAATCTGCAGGTAGATCTGTAACTCACGGAAATTCTTAACCGTGCTTCCCTCAATCTTTAATATCCGGTCTCCATCTGATATTCCGGCTTCCTCAGCAGGATATACACCATTAAAATATTCTTCTGCATTTTCAATCTTATATTTTTCAACATTTTCTTTATTATATACAGCACCGATGATTGCTGGATCACTTCCACAGAAATGAATGATCACCATGGAAAATAAAAATGCGATCACAAAGTTCATTGCAGGTCCTGCAAGCACGACCGCCATTCTTGCCCAGACAGATTTCTTCTCAAATGAATTCTCATCATTTTCGTTTTCTTCATCATCTTCGCTGAGCATCATACAGTATCCTCCCAGTGGGATCAAACGCAGCGTATACTGTGTTTCTTTCTTATGGAACTGAAACAGCTTCGGGCCAAATCCCATCGAAAACTCTTTTACTGTGATATGATTGATCTTTGCTACGATAAAATGTCCCAGCTCATGAAAGAAAATGATGACACCAAAGACAAGTATGATCAATATGATATTCAAAAACTAACACCCACTTTCAATAAATTCATATACTTCCTGCTCGGTTGCAAGAATCTCATCTATATCAGGATTTTCAATCAATTTATGATGATCCATGGATGCACGGATAATATCATAGATATCAAGAAAATCGATTTTTCTGTCTAAGAACTGCTTTACTGCATATTCATTTGCTGCATTGAATACTGCAGGCATCGAACCACCGATGCCGATCGCCTCATATGCATATCGTAACCCAAGGAAAGTATCCATATCCGGTGTCTCTATTACGATCGAAGAAAGCTTCGTAAAGTCAAGACGGTCTCCCGGCATATATCTTCGTTCCGGATAAAACAGTGCATACTGGATCGGCAGCTTCATATCCGGCGTGCCGAGCTGTGCGATCACTGCTCCATCTTTATATTCTACCATCGAATGAATAATACTCTGCGGCTGGATCACAACCTGAATATTTTCCGATGCTACATCGAATAACCATTTTGCCTCGATAACTTCCAGTCCTTTATTTACCATTGTTGCTGAATCAATGGTGATCTTTCTTCCCATACTCCAGTTTGGATGTTTTAATGCGTCCTCTAATTTCACATGCTTTAAGAATTCTCTGTTCTTACCACGGAATGGTCCACCGGATGCTGTCAACAGAATTTTTTCAATAGAATCATGTGTATTTCCCTGCAACGACTGGAAGATTGCCGAATGTTCACTGTCAACCGGAAGAATCGATACACCTTTTTCTTTTGCAAGCGGCATAATGATATGTCCCGCTGTAACCAGCGTCTCTTTGTTTGCAAGGGCAATGTCTTTTCCCGCTTTAATCGCTGCCACAGTCGGTTGTATACCGATCATTCCCACAATTGCGGTAACTAATATATCCGATGTCTTGTATTCTGCAATCTCGATCAGCCCATCCATACCTGATACAACCCGGATATCCATATCTTTCAGACGGTCTTTTAATTCTTTTGCCAGCCCCTCATCCCACAGACCAACGATCTCCGGCTGGAATTCTCTTGCCTGCTTCTCTAATAAGTCTATGTTGCTTCCTGCTGATAAAGCACAGATTTTTATATCCTGATTCCATCTTGCGATCTCAAGTGTCTGTGTTCCTATAGATCCTGTAGATCCAATGATAGCCACATGCTTCATGTTCATTCTCCTTTATCCATTTCCTTACGTTTTTTAAACTCAGCCTTCTCTCCCCGTATGACATAAAGGAAAAGCAGCGTAATTATGAGCACAGTTCATCTGCACGCTCTCCCACACTGCTTTTTCTGATTACAACAAATATAATATAAGATAATACATAATTGGTGCTGTAAATATAATACTGTCAAACCGGTCAAGAATTCCACCATGTCCCGGTATCAGTTTACCATAATCCTTAATATCATTATTCCGCTTGATCGCAGAAGCTGCCAGATCCCCTATAACTGCAGGCAGCGCACATACAGCTCCGATCAATGCAAATATCCATACGGAATGTATCGTATCCATAAAATGATTATAGATCAGACCAAATACTAGTCCTAGGATTCCTGCTCCCAAGATTCCTCCGATCAATCCCTCGATGCTCTTCTTCGGGCTTAAGATTGGTGACATCTTGTGCTTGCCGATCGCACGTCCGACCAGGTATGCACAGGTATCATTGCCCCAAGAGCTGACAAAAATCAGCAGAACAAGTATCAGACCATGTTTCATATCTCTTATGATATACACATATGACAACATAACCCCTACATATACAAATGCAAAAAATGCTGCCATGATCTCTTTATCTTTGTAATTCGGATATGTGAGCACATAGATTGCCAGGATGACCAGCATATAAACCGCAATCAACGGTAATATAAACTGATGCAGATCAAAATACAATAATGCATAATAAAGAACGGTTGCTCCATAAGCTGCAAAACCAAGTCCTTTTTTATTCAGCCCATATATACGAAGTAACTCCATCACACCAACCAGTGAAACCGAACACATCACCACACATGTGAGTGCTCCGCCAAAATAAAGTGTGATCGCTGCAATGATCACCAGGATCACTGCACTGATTGCCCGTTGTTTAAACATATTATTTCCTCTTTATTTTACTCCGCCATATCGACGGTCTCTGTGACTGTAATACCGGCATGCGTTGACCAGCTCGTCCATATCAAAATCCGGCCATAATACATCCGTAAAATAGAATTCTGAATAAGCGATCTGCCATGGCAGGAAATTCGATGTACGAAGTTCCCCGCTGGTTCGGATCAATAGATCCGGATCTGTTAATTCTCTTGTATCCAGATAAGCACTGACGATATCTTCTGTAACTGCATCCGGTGATAATTTTCCATCCATGCAGTCATGTGCAATCTGTCTGACCGCTCTTGTGATCTCATCCCTGCCTCCATAATTGATTGCTACAGAAAACTGAAGTCCTGTATTATTCGCAGTAGCTTTCTCCAGATTATCCATTTTCTCCACAATATCCTCCGGAAGGTTCTCACGCTTGCCGATGATTCTTACGCGCATGTTATTTCGGTTGGAACGTTCGATACTGTCAACCAGATACTTACGGAAGATATTCATGATCGTAGAAACCTCTTCTACTGATCGTTTCCAGTTCTCCGTAGAAAACGCATATACCGTCAGATATTTGATTCCAAGCTCATCTGCATTCTCACATGTACGTTCGATTGCTTTTGCGCCCTCTGAATGTCCATAGGTTCTTGGCATCAGTCGTTTCTTTGCCCATCTTCCATTTCCATCCATGATGATCGCAACATGCTCAGGAATATTGATCATTTCTCCATTTATCTCTTTATTCATACTTACTCCAAATTAAACGGTTAAGATCTCTGTTGATTTCTTTTCAACAGCCTTATCGATCAAACCGACATATTTATCTGTCATCTTCTGGATCTTTTCCTCATTTACTTTTAATTCATCTTCAGAGATATCTCCGGCTTTCTCCATCTTCTTGATCGCATCGTTTGCATCTCTTCTGACATTACGGATTGCAACTTTTGCATTCTCTCCCTTTTTCTTGATATCCTTAACGATCTCTTTTCTTCTTTCCTCTGTCAGTTCAGGGAAATTCAGGATAATATTCTTACCATCATTGTTTGGTGTAAGGCCAAGGTCTGAATTCAGGATTGCTTTCTCGATTGCTTTTACCAGAGATGACTCCCATGGTGCGATCATCAGTGTTCTTGCTTCCGGTACGGTGATATTTGCAAGCTGCTGCATTGGTGTTGGTACCCCATAATATTCTACCTTGATCTTATTTAAAATGTTAGGGTTGGCACGTCCTGCACGGATCGTTGCATATTCCCCTTCCAGATTCTCAACTGTCTTTGTCATTTTTTCTTCGTACTGTGTCAACATATCTTTGTTCCTCCTGTTTATTTATACGTTCACATATGTTCCTGTAAAGCCACCGGTAACTGCCTTTACAATACTGTCTTCGCCATTTAGACCAAATAACATCATCGGCATTTTATTCTCCATTGCAAGAACAGCGGATGCAAGATCAATAACTCCAAGCTTATTATCAACAATGTCTTTCATCTGCATGCTATCATATTTCTTTGCATTTGGATTTGTCTTAGGATCACTGTCATAGACGCCATCAATCGCTTTTGCGGATAAGACTACATCTGCCTTCACCTCAACTGCCATAAGAACAGTTGCCATATCTGTTGAGAAATACGGATGTCCGATTCCTCCGGCAAAGAAAACAACTTCTCCCTGTTCCATATATTCTACAGCTTTATCACGGTTGAACAGCTCTGTCATTGTTCCACATGCAAACGGTGTCATGATGTGTGATTTGATACCAAATACACGAAATGCATCTGCGGTATAGATACAGTTCATAACGGTTGCAAGCATTCCGATCGAATCTGCTTTTACACGATCCATATTTTCTGAGGTTCTGCCACGCCAGAAATTACCACCACCGATTACTACACAAAGCTGGATTCCTTTATCCAGAATCTTCTTCACCTGTCCGGCAACATCATATACGGTCTTTTCATCAAAGCCCTGCTTCTTTTCTCCGGCAAGTGCCTCTCCACTAAGTTTCAATAACACTCTGTTCATTTCCATAATTGTAACCTCTTATGTTTTCTCAAAATTTTTCTACCATAGTATAGCACAATATAACTATATTTCAAACAGGAAGTTGGAAAGATTTTATTCAATTTATCAGGTATCTCCTTCTATGGGCTATACAAAAAGAACACCATATAATCTAAGAAGGTTTCATGGTGTTCTTTCGTTTCTGATATTCTTTTATTATCCGATCTATAGACTATTTATTTACAATTGAATCAGGATCATCTTCTACCGTAAATGTATCCAGATCAATCTGGTTATAATATCCTGTATCATTGATGATATTTGCACTGATATTCTTAACCGTCTGGGATGGCTGATAATCATAATCATTGAACAGATATCTGTGAAGAACAACTACATTATTTTCCAGATCTCCTGCAACTACCAGACTACCCTTGCTGCCAAGTGTCGGTGTTGACCATGTAAATGGAAAACCGGTTGAGGATTCCAGTTTATAATTAAAGCAGTTCGTTGCAAGATCAAGGATCTCTTTCTTTGTAAGACTGGAACTGATATCATCTACAACCGCATTCAGGCAGTCATTCAGCTTTGTGATACCTGCACTCTTTGCTTTCTCGATCATCAGACTGATAACCTTTCTCTGTCTCCATGCTCTGGTGATATCACCCTGATCTGTGCTTCGGATTCTCGCATATGCTGTAGACTGAACACCATCCAGATGTACAACCCCTGTCTCATATACATAAGAAGACTGGATACCATTGACTCTCTGCTGCTCATCAATACACTGATTCAGCTTATCAAGCTCACTGGACTTTAATTCAATATCAAGACCACCAAGGGCATCAATTGCTTCTGTTAATGCCTTAAAATTTACAGTTACATAAGCTGTAATATTCAGGTCAAGATTCTTATTCAGGGTATTGATTGCTTCCTTGGCACCGCCATATGCATATGCATGTGTTACTTTTTCATAACTCTGTGAGTCATTTGCAAGCTCTAAATAAGTATCACGGTATACGGAAGACATCTTAACTTCCTGTGTGTCATTATTGATACTTACAATAATGATCGCATCAGAACGTGCTCCATTCTCTATCATATCAATATCACGGCTGTCGACACCAAATAATGCAATCGTGGTGTAACCGGTCATCTTCTTTACTGTTTCTTCTGACAAGTCATCATTGGCCTTTACACCCTCTAACTTCTCGTAGTGCATCTTACCAAGAGCGGAATTGATATAAGCATTTACAAATAGTACCGCTCCAAGGATGATCACAAGTACCTCTGCGATCAATGCAATGACCCATGGTTTATTTCTGCTTTTCTTCTTTTTCTTTTTTCTACCATTCCCAGAAGCGTTTCTTCTTACCGGTTCTCTGGCCGGTGATTTCTCGTAATGAACATCATCGGCATCATTATAATCGTCAAAATCTTCATCGCTAAAAATATTATCGCTCATTTTTATTCTCCTATACATTTGTACATCCGATCTGTCACATCAGATCAGTTACTGTCACTTATTTACGAATAAACAAAGTGTATTCTACTACAAACATATTTCAAATTCAACATATTCATAAAAATATAACATTTATGCTATGAATTTAAAATAAACTTCTCAATCACCGGTACCAGCCCGTCTTCATCATTCGAAAGAGTGATATAATCTGCATGATCCTTTACAATCTGTTGTGCATTTCCCATTGCTACCCCGACACCTGCATACTCGATCATGGTAAGATCATTAAATCCATCTCCACATGCGATCAGATCCTTAACATCCATATCCAGATATTTTAAAAGCTTTTCAAGTGAAGTCGCCTTATGGACATTCTTCGGCATTATCTCTACAAAAAATGGTTCGGAACGAAAAACTGTAACTTTATCTCCATACAGTGCATTTAATTCCTGTTCCACCTGTTCTGCAACATCACTTTCTGCTGTCAGAAGACATTTGTTCAGTGGAAAATCAATATATTCTTTGAAATTATCCACCTGATGTATCTCCATAAAATTCAATCTTGCTTCAAGGCTCATATATTCGTCGATCTGCGTACCTGTAATAACTGTATCACCTTCATAAGTAACCATTCCGATCTCCTTTTTTACGCAGTAATCATAAATTTCCCGTGCGATATCATTATCTACACACGCCTGATATACTATTTCACCCGTCTTATAATCAACGATCCTGCCACCATTAAACGCAAGTACATAGCCTTCATATTTGTCAAGCTTTAATGTATCAGCGATTTTTCGGATTCCGGGAAGCGGTCTGCCTGAAGCAATAGCCACTACATGTCCCTTCTCCTGTATCTCCATGATCTTTTCAAGCGTTGGCGGTGTTACTTCTTTTTTTGAATTTGTAAGTGTCCCATCAATATCTAATGCAATAATCTTTTTCATCATTCTTCTCCATTATGTGTAATCAAATTGATAATATATATTAGATTTGCATCTTTGTCCAGTAGTTTGCCATAAAAAAGAAAATCCCATACTATAATTTTCTTTTTCTTGTAAACTACCGCGTGATTGTATTATAATAACCAATCATAAATTCATCTTTTTTTATTAAAATTGTGAGGAAATCCTATGAATTACGATCTTTTTATTAATCAGAAAAAAATATCGGTCGATACAAAGGCCGCTGTTGCAGAATATATAAAACGCCTTTCCCCTTTCTGTAAAGTCAAAGTCATTCCTTGCAAAAAGCAACCAGAACTTATTACAAATGTCTATAATATCCAGATTCTTCCGGATAAACCGGGAAGTCATACCATCTCCTCTGCACAGTTTGCAGGCAGAATCAACCAGATGAATATAAATGGTCTTTCACATATCTGCTATTATATTGGTTTTCCGGCATCCGGCGCTTATAATGAACACTTTTTTATTTCCACTATGTCCATGTCTGATGAAATAACTCTTATTGCCTTCACAGAACAGTTATATCGCGCTTATACGATCAATAACCATATTACATATCACAAATAAGCCGTAACTGATCAAGCAGCATAACGCGCATTAACTGATGCGGAAATGTCATATCTGAAAAGCTCAGTCTAAAATCTGCCTTTCGGATCAACTCGTCTGACATACCAAGCGACCCCCCGATCAGAAATGTTACAGTTGTGATCCCCCGTTCTTCCACCTGCCATATCTTTTCTTTTAACCTCTCTGTTGTACACTTCTTTCCATTAATACACAAAGCAACTATATATTCTGATTTTCCGATGCTTTCCATACATTTGCGGCTCTCTGAATCAACTATTCTCTTTTTTACCATATCTGATGCATTCTGTGGAATTTTTTCATCATCATGCTGTATGATCACAAGCTTATGCTTTTTATTGATCTGTTTTTTTAATGCATCGATCATATCAGTATAAAATACCTCTTTTATCTTACCCACACATACTATTTTGAATATCATCTCTGCTCCAGTTTGATCTGTTCAAATAATTTCTTTTCTGTCTTATCTTCCTTATGTGTAAACATACTTACAATAACTGTGACAGCCAGACTTATGATAAATGCTGCAACACCGCTTCCAAGCTCTGTTGCATTTGCAAGTGACTGATTTTCGATAAACGGAGGAAACCGCCAAATCGTACAGACAACAATTCCTGTAAAAAATCCTGACACGATACCTGCCTTACTGGCTCCTCTCCATAAGATTGGCAATATACAGACTGCTGCTATTGCAGCTGAATAATCCCATGCAATATATAATATCTGGCGATAATTTTGGTGAAGTATAACTGCAAATCCCGTTACCACTCCTGTTAACAATAAAACAACTGACAGATCAATTCCTGTTAATAATGCCTTTGACCGAATCTTTTTCTCATATCCAACCATGCCAAATAACAGTTCAAACATCATAGCATAAACTCGTTCCAGCAGACAGATCACGGCACATAAGAACAAGCCGCCGGCTAAATAGCGGAAAAATAATGGATACTTCTCTTTATAACATAATGACGTGATATAGATATCAAGCAGTTTTCCCATTTCAATATCTTCTCTTGCCTTTAATGGATACATGCTGACAACATTTAACAGCGACCATATACTTAAGATCACAACAGAAACACCTGTATATATTATAGAGAGAACCCGTCCACGATCCAGGCTGCGTACATTTTTTGCTTCTATCGCCCCATGAAATAAAAATGGCAGTCCAAGACATCCAAGTCCCATTCCAAGCATGGATATAATATGCGTAACTCCTATGCTCTTACCATCATAGTATAAGATATTCAGATATGTACTTGTTCCACCCGGTAAATGAACTTTTCCGTAAGTATCTAATATCTCCGCCGGTGTATTCACAACAAACAGCCAGATAACCAGTACAAGGAATAACACGACCATCAATGTATACACAATATTTCTTACAATATTTCTTATCTTACGGCTGACAAAACATACAGAGAGCACGCATAATAATGAAATCGCACACGCAACCACTGTCATCCGATGTCCAATTGCACTGCTGAGATAGATTCCGATACAACTGAGAAGTGCCGTTGTGATCATTCCTACAAGGAACAACCATACAGCCATAAATATTTCCTTTATTATATAAGACGAATATCTGGCGTACAGGAAATCTCCCATATTAAATATCTCTTTTCCTGAAATATCCCGATAAGAGCGCAGCCGCTTCACAAGAAAAAGGCAGGCAAAGGTTATCCCTGCAAACAGTCCGATATGAATAAAACAAACGCCTGCTCCATTTACAGCAATAACCGGCGGAAGTAAAATCAACACCCATAGCAAAACCTCAGCCATTGAATTATTCCCGGCTAGCTGTATTCCATTTAAATCATTCTGCTTTTTTTGTATCATTTCTCCATTCTCCAACATTTCTATCATTCTGTTATGTTCAAATTTACCATAAACCACAGATTTTTTCTTTCGCCTTATGTTCTCACCAAATTCTCTGTACTGTCAAGACTCTTTTATATATTTTTTCCAGAATTCTTTTTTAAAAATATATAATATTCCAAATTTGTCTGCTTCATAATAAAAAATATAGAACAAGAAAATTATCTATGTTATAATGTCCGGGTATGTAAATTTTTATTTACATTTATCTTGCATTAACTTGACATATAAGAGGTATATTTTTATTCACAGGAGGATATGGAAGTGGATTTTTTTTCAATTCTGACTTTACTTGGAGGCGTAGGACTGTTCCTGTTTGGAATGAACATGATGGGCGATTCCCTGAAGAATCTGGCAGGCGGAAGTCTGGAACGAATACTTGAAAAACTGACGACTGGCAAGAGCAAAGCAACCGGTGCGATCAAAGGTTTTGGTCTTGGAACCGGTGTAACAGCGATCATCCAGAGTTCTGCGGCGACAACGATCATGCTGATCGGTTTTGTAAATGCCGGAATTATGAATCTAGGACAAGCAATTCCTGTTGTATTTGGTGCAAACGTCGGAAGCACCGCGACTGCACAGATCTTACGTCTTGGTGATCTTGGCGAAGATATGTTTATTCTCAAATTATTAAAACCATCTTCTTTTGCACCCGTTCTGATCGGTATTGGTGCTTTTATCATTCTGTTTGCTCATAAGAAAAAACATAAAGATATTGCCGGTATCTTAGTCGGCCTTGGTATCTTATTCCTTGGTATGAATACAATGGAAGCTGTGTTCGCTCCTTTAAAGGAATCCGAAGTCTTCCAGAATCTGTTTCTTTCCTTCAGCAATCCGCTTCTTGGTATCCTGATCGGTCTTGTCTTAACAGCGATCATTCAGAGCTCCTCTGCTTCGGTCGGTATCCTTCAGGCATTATCCTCAACTGGAGTTGTATCCTATGGTTCTTCGATCCCTATTATCATTGGTATTAATATCGGAAAGTGTTTCACTATTCTGCTCGGCAGTATCGGTGCAAACAAAAAGGCAAAACGTGTTGCCATGTCCTATCTGTTATTTAATATTATCGGTGCGATCTTCTTCGTTGTTGTGATTTATGGACTTCAGTTGTTTATCACCTTCCCATTCATGGATAAGATCATCAACCGTGGTGTAATCGCAAACCTGCATTTTATGTTTAACTTTATCATTGCGGTTCTGCTGCTTCCATTTGCAAATAAGCTCGCAGATCTGACCGGTAAGATCATTGGAGACGACAAGGAATCCAAGATCGACAAAGAACTTGCTTCTCTCGATCCAATGCTTCTCGATACACCCAATATTGCTCTTACCCAGGCACAGAAGGTTATGTTCTCCATGACCGACTCCATCAAGGAAAACTTCGAACTTGGAAGTCAGTTATTATCAGAATATAATGAAGAAACTGCCGGAAAGCTTCTGGAAAACGAGATGTTCATTGATAAATGTGAAAGTGCTTTAAACGAATATCTGTTAAAGATCACCTCCAAGCGGCTGCATTCATCCGAACGAAAGCTGGCATCAGAATTATTAAACAGTGTCAGTGATCTGGAACGAATCGGTGACCACTGTGAAAATCTTCTGATCATCGGCAGAAAGATCTCCGATGAAAAGATCTCCTTCTCCTCACAGGGAACCATGGAGATTAATACTCTCTTACATGCTACAGCCAATATCATCGATACTACCTTTACTGCTTTTAAAAACGATGATCTGACTGCTGTCTCTCGTATCGAGCCGCTTGCACAATCTATCACAGAAGTGAAAGAAATCATCAAAGATCACCATGTTATCCGTTTACAGACCGGTGATTGCGATATTGATGGTGGTTTCGCTCTTGTAGATATCCTGACCAGTCTGGATCGTATCGGAAGCCACTGTTCCAATATCGGACTTCATATTGCAAAAAAATTAAGTACAGATTCTTTCGACGAAATGCATGGCCATATCTACACAAATGGATATAAGACCTCGGAAGAATATAAAGCCCTCTACTGCTATTACATGTCCCTGTACTCTGATCCGATCACAGAAAAGTATAAAGCCAGCCTGTCAGAGTTCGAACATAAGATCTCACAGTCAGATGCAAATAAGTCGGCTGCTCCTAAATCTGCAGCTGCAAAAACAGTCAAGACAGATAAAAACGAACAGCAGGCAAAGAAAGAGCCAAAATTAAAAGAGAGCAAAAAAGCAAAGATAGAAAAAGTAAAGCAAAAAAAAGATTCTAAGAAAAAATAAAGCTTACTCTGATTAATAAGCATATAAAAAAGATACTCTGTTTCCGGATTCTTATAAATCCATTGCCTCCAGAGTATCATTTTTATTTATCCAATGGCTGTCTAATCATGGCTTTCAATTACAATTAACAAGCCCGATTCAAATTCGATCACCCCGCACTCTGCGATCAACTCATTGCTGACACCGATACTTTCTCCAAGCTTCAGTATAAGACCCTTTGCATTATAATAAAAGCCCTGAAGCGTTACACCAGTTACCTGCTCCGTATACGGCAACAGCGATACATATCTATACTCGTCCGTACGATTTACTATATGTCTGTGTGCCGTCATCGTGATTCTGTTATGTTCATCTATCAGATATGCCTGGATTCCTGCTTCTGCAAACTGTTTCAATAAGCCGATATTGGCAAGGGTATGATCCATACGAGTTCCGATTGCCCCAACCAGAATTACTTCATCCGGTCTTATCTCCTGCTCCATTATATAAGAGATCGCAACATGGGTATCTGTAAAATCCTTATGTGTATCCAGATCAAGAAATTCTGTCTTTTCCCGATACGCTGCTACAATGTCTTTCTTTGCCGAGTCAAAATCTCCAATAACCAGATCCGGTAGTATGTCGCATTCCTGACAACTCTCAAGTCCTTTATCACACGCTATTATTTTTTGAAAATCATAATGGGAAAGAACCGTTTCAAGCACTTTTTTTGAAATGGTTCCTCCTGTAACAACTAAATATCGATTCATCTATCCTGTTACCCTATTCCGGCAGTCAGCCAACCTGCTCCCTGTCTTTTTATTATCATCTACTGTATCTCTGAAAAAATCTTGTGGAAGACCTTTACATTCTCAACCTTATCCCCTTTGAATACTGCTGATCCGGCAACTAATACATTTGCTCCCGCCTGAATGATCTCAGCTGCATTTGCAAGAGTAACTCCTCCATCTACCTGAATATCCGTCTGAAGTCCACGTTCTGTCAAAAGTTTTCTTGTCTCTGTAATCTTTCGAATGGAAGCTGGAATAAACTTCTGCCCTCCAAATCCCGGATTCACCGACATGATCAAAATCATATCTAGCTCCTCTAATACATAATCAAGTACCGATAATGGTGTTGCCGGATTTAACGCAACTCCGGCTTTCATTCCCAATTCTTTTATAGCTGCTACCGTTCTGTGAAGATGCTTACAGGCTTCTGCATGTACCGTTACAATATCCGCCCCGCAATCCTTATAATCCTGTAAAAAACGTGCCGGTTCATCGATCATAAGATGTACATCAAACATCTTATCAGATACCGGGCGAACGCTCTTTATAACCGGTGCTCCAAATGATATATTTGGCACAAATGATCCATCCATAACATCCAGATGAATATATTCACTTCCTGCCTGATCTATAATCTGTATATCCTCTGCAAGATGTCCAAAATCCGCAGATAATACTGATGGTGACAGCTTTAACATTACCATTTCCTCTTTTCTTTTAATTCATTGTATATCATAACATAATCATCATACCGCATCTTACTGATCCTGCCATCCTTGACAGCTTCCTTTACCAGACATCCCGGTTCACTGATATGATTACACATATTAAATTTACAGTTTCCGGAATACGCTGCTATCTCAGGAAAATACAGCTTCAGATCATCCGCTTCAATTCCTTCCGTGTATAATGAGCTGAAGCCCGGTGTGTCCATAATATAGGTATCATCATCCACAAACATCAGCTCCGAATGTCTCGTTGTATGTTTCCCTCGCTGGATCTTCTCACTCAAACCACCGATCTGTACATTTGCATCCGGGAATAATGAATTAAGTGTTGATGACTTACCGACCCCCGACGGGCCTGCAAATACTGTTGTCTTTCCTTTAATTACAGCTTCTAACGTATCAATTTCATATCCGCTCTCTGCACTGATAAATAATACCTCATAGCCGCTTTTTGTATAAGATCTGCAAATATCTTCACTCTGACGAAATCCTTCCAGATCCACTTTATTAAAACAGATCACGGTCGGAATCTCATGCTGCTCCATATTAATCAGAAAACGATCGAGCAGATTGAAATTAGGCTCCGGTGCAGATACTGCAAATATGATCACCGTCTGATCTACATTTGCAACTGCAGGTCTGTTTAACCAGTTAAATCTGGGCAATATATCTTCAATATTGCCCAGATTCTTCTCATCATCTAATATATCTATCTCTACATTATCGCCTACTAAAGGCTTGATCTTTCGATTTCGAAAGATGCCCTTTGCTTTACATTCATATGTGATGCCATTTTCGCAGACAACATAGTAAAAACCGCCAATACCTTTTATGATCTTTCCAGTCATACTCTCTCCTATTCCTTTGAGAACGACGCAGACAGACCACTTGTATTAAAGCTCGATGTTACATCTATTCCATCAGAATCCGTGATCGTTACTGCAAATGTACCTGAGTTCTGTGATAAACCTCCGATAGAATCCGCAGATCCGATATCCAGAGGGAAAGAATCTTCTCCTGCTGCTCCGGAATACAGCTTATACGTTGCATCACCAACCGTATAAGTTACATTGACTGTTACATTTCCAAAAGTTGCAAAATCAAAGCCGGAATTTGTTATAGTTCCTGTAAATTTAACAGAATACGTTACCTTTTCAGGTCCATCACTGATCACATAACCGACTGTTGTTCCTTTTTCTACAGATGATCCAGCCGAAACATCCTGACTGATAACCTGTCCTTTCTTAACATCGTCACTGTTTGCATGTGATACTTTACCGCTTAATCCGGCGTTTTCCAACAGGCTTGCTGCTTTGCTTTCAGATTTACCAACCAGATTTGGAACCTCTACTTCCTCAACCTCTTTACCATTACTTATTATGATCTTAACCGTTGAACCTGATTTCTGCATTGTCTTTCCTTCCGGTGACTGGCTGATAACCTTATTCTTTTCAACTGTATCATCATATTCATAGCCATGAGTAACAACAAAGCCTGCTTCCGTCAGAAGTGTAGTTGCCTGATCATCAGAATATCCCGTCACATCAGGAACTTCGACATCTTCTTTACCCTCTGATACTGTAATAACAATTTTCTCATCTGCGGGAATTGCTGTTCCTTCATCTACACTCTGGCTGATAACATAACCTTCTTCTACCTTATCATCCGTCGCTGTCTCAATCGTATATGCCGTAAATCCTGCCTTCTTTAATTCTTCTTCCGCAGCTGTCTTATAAAGACCTACTACATTGACCATAGGAATTGTTGCCTTATCCGAAGTATCTTCTCCTGTAGACCCATCTTCCGTAGAATCTCCTGAATTTTCATCTGAACTGCTTTCTGTCTTTTTATTATTTCCGGAGAATATTCCTCCAGCTCCGCCTGGACTTGTAAGCTTAAGAATCAGGATTGCAACAAGGATCGCAATGATAATTACAACCGCTACGCTGGATATCATAATGATCTTCTTAAGCTTCGGATCCAATTCCTCGATCTCATTATCATCATCGTCTTCCGGTTTCATTCCCTCATCATCATATGAATCATCATCGTCATCATCATCAAACAGGTTATCGAATTTGGATGGTGGAATGATCGGGGTAATATCCGGACGTTCCACTACACTTGATGGGGATTCCTCAACGGCTGGTGCTTCATTCATCTGCCTGCCCTCTTTGATTGCTTTCATCTCATCAGATGTGATCTCTACCGTTGGTGAATTCGGTACAACTGGTGGAACTGCGACACAATCTATGTCAGGATTTGCCTGTACGCGTTTCAAATCTGCAATCAATGCGCTTGCAGTCAAATATCTGCGTTCGGCTTTCTTCTGTGTACATTTTAAAATAATCTTTTCCAGACTGGTTGGAATATCCGGATAATATTCTCTAGGAGAAACCATCTCTCCCTGTATATGCATAAGTGCAACCGCTACATTGTTCTCGCCTTCAAATGGCACATGTCCCGTGACCATCTCATACATGGTGATACCCAGTGAATAAATATCACTTCTCTCATCACTGAATCCGCCTCTTGCCTGCTCCGGTGAGATATAATGTACACTTCCCATCGCATTTGCTGTCATTGTATTGGATGATGCGGCTCTCGCAATGCCGAAATCTGTAACCTTAATCCCGCCATTTTTTGACACAATAATATTCTGTGGCTTAATATCCCTGTGGATTGTATGATTCTGGTGGGCAACCTCAAGTCCCTGTGCGATCTGAATAGCGAAATCAATAGCCTGATCAGGCATCAGTCTGCCTTTTTTCTGAATATATTCTTTTAATGTAATGCCCTCTACCAGTTCCATTACTATATAATAAATTCCGTTATCCTCACCGACATCATATACATTTACAATATTCGGATGAGACAGTCCCGCCGCAGACTGTGCTTCAATTCTGAACTTTGTGACAAAATTTACATCAGAACTGAATTCCGGTTTTAAAACTTTAATTGCTACATATCTGTTAAGTACATGACATTTTGCCTTATAGACTTCCGACATTCCGCCTGTACCGATCAATTCTATTATCTCATAACGATTACTGAGTATCATTCCTGGATTTAACATGCTTACACCTCTCATTATTTTACAGCTACCACTACGGATATGTTATCTCTACCACCATAGTAATTCGCTCTGTCTATCAACTTTTCAACCGCTGCTGTTATATCCCCGCTGCTCTCCAACACGATTTCTTTTATCTCATCATCCTCAAGCATATTTGAAAGACCATCTGAGCATAGAAGGATTCCATCCCCCTCTTTCATCTCTAATTCAAAAAAGTCTGTCATAATCTTGTCAGATATTCCAAGTGCTCTAGTAATAATGTTCTTTTCCGGATGGTTACGTCCTTTGTTTCGATCAAGCTGTCCCGAACGGATCAGCTCTTCAACAAGTGAATGATCCATCGTTATCTGCCTGATCTCATCATTGATAAAATACAATCTGCTGTCACCGATATTGGCTACATATAATGTATCATCCTCGCACACAGCAGCTACAAAAGTCGTTCCCATTCCCTTCCAGTCCTCATTTTCTCTTGCCATATTATATATCTTATCATTAGCATACAGGATTGCTCTTTTTAGAACGGATACCGAGTTATTTAATGTACTCTCTTTTATATATTCAGTTACACATTCTATCGCAGTCTTTGATGCAACATCTCCAGCCTTGTGACCACCCATTCCGTCTGCTACTATATAAAGATTTGGTAATGGTCCGATCGGCTCATCCGTAAAGAAAATGCTGTCCTGATTCTGAACTCTTTTCTTACCGATGTCGGTTCTTCCATCAGATCTCATTTGCTGCCTCCCGTCTAAAAAGTATCTTTTGCTTCTTCATATTTTCTCCGAAGCTGACCACAGGCAGCATCAATATCTCTGCCCATACTCCTTCTTATTGTAACATTTATATCCTTCTTTTCAAGTATATATTTGAATTTTTCAACGGAATCACTGAGAGATCGACAATATTCCCGCTCCTTGATCGGATTTACAGGGATCAGATTCACGTGTCCATGCATATTCTTAAGAAGGTCTGCAAGTCTATAAGCATGTTCCGGTGTATCATTTTCATCTTTTACTAATGAATATTCAAATGTAACTCGCCTGCCCGTTTTCTCAAAATAATACCGACATACATCCATCAGTTCTGCAATCGAATATTTATTTGCGATTGGAAGAAGTTTTCTTCTGTCCTCATCTGTCGGGCTGTGAAGTGATAGTGCAAATGTAATGGAAAGTCCCTCATCCGCCAGTTTTTTTATCTGTGGAACCAGACCACAGCTTGAAACCGTGATATTTCTCTGGCTGATATTCTTACCACGTTCATCATTAATGATACGGATAAAACGAATCAAATTGTCATAATTATCAAGTGGTTCGCCTGTTCCCATCACAACGATATTTGACACACGCTCTCCTGTGATCCGCTCGATCGCATAGATCTGGTCGAGCATCTCGGATGCTTCCAGATTACGGATCAGTCCACCGATCGTAGATGCACAGAACCTGCAACCCATACGGCATCCGACCTGCGATGATATACAAACGGAATTACCATGCTTATATCGCATAAGTACACTTTCCAGAACATTTCCATCCTGTAAACGGAACAGGAATTTATTCGTACCGTCCTGTTTTGATATCAGTCTGGTCACCTCGTCTACACCATGCATTCCCTGCTTTTTGATTTCCTCGATTAATCTCTTTGGAACATTGGTCATTTCTTCCACCTGTGCAACGCCTTTTGCATGCACCCATTCAAATATCTGTTTGGCTCGAAACGCCGGCTGTCCGACTGATTTTATCCAGGCTGCAAGTTCATCAAACATCATGGAACGGATATCCAGTTTCTTTATATCTTCTATCTCTGTAAACATACTCTTATCTTCCTGAATCATTTATTAATTTCTGGGGGATTTTCCTTCCCGGTAATGCTTTTTCTTATCTGTTATTTTTGTCTTCGTAAACGTGAAATAAAGAATCCATCGCATTGATCTATTCCCTGTAAAAGTGTGATGTATCCCTTTTCTCCCCGTTCTTTCAGGCTCTCCGGCAGATATGGTGCAAGACTTTCCAGATAATATTCCTCGTGCCGTTTCAAAAATCCCTCTACGTTTTCTTCATTCTCTGCTCTGTCGATCGTGCAGGTAGAAAAGATCAGCGTTCCACCCGGTTTTACATAAGATGCACAGACATCCAGAATATTCTTCTGTATCTCCACAAGATCATTTACCGTATCTGCTGTTACATGATATTTGATATCATTTTTTCTGGCCATAACACCAAGCCCGGAACATGGCAGATCTGCAAGAACAATATCAGCTTTCTCCATCATATCGGAATCCGACTTTGCAGCATCCCATACCATCGTTGTAACATTATGGAGTTCTAACCGTTCCAGATTCTCATTAATTTTTTCAATCTTTTCTTCTGATATATCACGTGCATACACATGTCCCTGTTCTCCGGTTCGTTCAGCTGCATACATTGTCTTTCCACCCGGAGCAGCACAGACATCAAGGACCACGTCACCCGGTCTGATTCCTGCTGCAAGCACCTGTAAACTGGAACTCTCATCCTGAACCGTAAACCATCCTTCATGAAATCCCGGAACCGCACGAATATAATCATACCCTGAGATAATAAAGGAAGTCTGATTATAATACCCTTTTTCTACTTTTATGCCTTTTTCGATCAGAATATTCCGAAATTCTTCAGGTGTCATCTCCTGTGTATTCACACGAACCGTTGTACCTCGGTTCTCCTCACCCGCCTGTAAAATCTGTTCTAACTGTTCTGCACTGTAATCGTTTAACAGGAATTGTACCAGTTCCTCCGGAATCGAACATTTGACAGACAGATACTCTTCTATACCATCCGCTTTTTTCGGATAGATGATGGCATCCTTATTTCTACACACGCTCCGAAGGGTCCCATTCACATAGCCTTTTAATGTCCGAAAACCTCTTTTTCCTGTCAGGTTTACATATTCATTACAGGCTGCTTCATCCGGAACAGAATCCATATAAAAGATCTCATAAGCAGCCATCCGCAGAATACAACGGATAACTGGTTTACATTTTTTTATTTTTATTTTTGAAAATTGATTAAGAATATAATCTAATCTGATCTTCTGCTCTGTTACACCTTCCGTCAGACGGCTGATGTATGCCCGTTCCTTTTTATTCATAAACTGATTTGCCCGAAGCGCTCCCCCCAGAGCCTCACCGGCAAATCGATCATTTCGGTCAATATCCAACAGAATATCCAGAACAATCTCTCTTGCTGTTTTACTCATATATCATCTGACCTGTCTTAAGTTTATTTCCTGCAAGAAATGCCGCACAGTCCATAGGCTTCTTGCCCTCCGGCTGAAGCTTTCTTATCATTAATGCTTCGCTTCCACATGCAACCGTAAAGTTTTTCTTCGTCACACGAACGATCATGCCCGGTACGATCTGTGTTCCATCCTCTAAAGCCTTTTCTGCCTGTTCACATACAGAAGCCTCATAGATCCGTACAGTCTTCTGATTCATCTTCGTATAAGCAACCGGCCATGGCTGCAAACCTCTGATCAGTCGTTCCAGAAAAACTGCGTCTTTTGTGAAATCCAGATTTCCCATCTCTTTCTTTAACATTGATGCATAACAGCTTAAAGAATCATCCTGCGGTGTCCGTACTGCTGTATGATCTTCAAGCTTTGCAAGTGTCGTCAGGATCAGCTCTGCCCCCGCATCTGCAAGTTTGTCATGAAGCGTAAGCCCGGTATCTGTATCTGTGATCGGAACAACCGTCTTCTCGATCATATCTCCGGTATCCAGTCCTTTTGCCATATACATCGTTGTGACACCGGTTTCCGTCTCTCCATTGATGATCGCCCATTCAATCGGTGCTGCTCCCCTGTATTTTGGAAGCAGGGATGCATGGATGTTGATACAGCCATACTTTGGAATATTTAAGATTGATTCCGGCAATATCTGACCATAGGCCGCTACAACGATTGCATCCGGCTGATAGTCCCTGATAATCTGAACATTTTCCTTTTCCCTGAGTTTTACCGGCTGATAGACAGGTATATCAAGCGAAAGTGCCTTTTCCTTAACAGGTGTCGGCTGAAGTGTCTTTCCTCTTCCCTTCGGCTTATCCGGCTGTGTAAAACATGCAAGGACGTTATGTCCTGCATCTACGATCCTCTGTAATGGTTTTACTGCAAATTCAGGGGTTCCCATATATATAATATTCATGCGACAATCTCTGCCTCCTTGTTATTCTGCATATGCTTCTATTCTGTCTCGTATAAACCGTCTTCTACTTTATCTTTATATAAAATACCATCCAGATGGTCTGTCTCATGGCAGATTGCCCGCGCCAGAAGTCCTTCACCTGTTACCGTGATCTCATTCATATCACGATCCAGTGCTTTACAGACAACATGCATTGGTCTTGTCACCTGTCCAACCTTTCCCGGAAGGCTCAGGCAACCTTCGTCTCCGGTCTGCTCACCTGATGTCTCTATAATCTCAGGATTAATAAGTGTCAATGGATGCTCGTCTCCGATATCGATCACAACGATCCTCTTTACGATTCCGACCTGTGGCGCCGCAAGTCCGACACCATTTGCCTCGTACATGGTATCAAACATATCATCGATCAACTGAGATAACCGTGGTGTCATCTCCGTAACAGGCTTACATATCTTTCTTAAAACACTGTCTCCATCGATTCTTATTTTTCTTGTTGCCATTTCTCATTCTCTCCTTAATACATATTTAAAGGATTAAAGTCAAATTGCAGACTAAAATCCTGAAGTTCTTTTTTCTCTGATACATACATTTCAATCTGGTCTTTTAAAGCCACCAGCTCATTATACCGATAATTCTTAATATAGACAACCCTTCTGTAAATATCTCGTATCTTTGCTATTACCGGTATCGATGGTCCGATTATTTTCATATCCCGGTCATTTTCTGAGCAGTTTCTGATATAGGAACAGATATCTTCCGCCATCTGATCCAAAAAAGTCTCGTTGGAGCACACCATCAATATCACCAGCATATTCCATTCAGGCGGATATTTCATAAGTCCACGGTACGCTTCTTCTTCCTTATAAAATTCCAGATAATTCTGAGCTGCTGCTGCCTTTATCGCATAATGCTCCGGCTTATAAGTCTGGATCACGACTTTACCCGGCTGTGTACCTCTCCCGGCTCTTCCTGCCGCCTGTGTGATCAGATCAAAAGTACGTTCTCCTGCCCGATAATCATTCTGGAATAAAGTAAGATCTGCCAGAATGATTCCAACCAGAGTCACATTTGAAAAATCATGCCCTTTTACGATCATCTGCGTTCCAACCAGTATATCCGCTTCTCCATTTCCAAATTTCTCTAAGATCTGCTCATGTGCATCCTTCGCTGATGTAGTATCCTTATCCATACGAAGGATTTTCGCCTGAGGGAATAATCGCTGAACCTCTTCCTCAAGTTTCTGGGTTCCTGTTCCGTATCCACCGATCAGCCCGGAATGGCAGGAAGGACATACTTTGGGCTGTGGCATCTGGAATCCACAATAATGACAGATCATCTGATTATTTCCATGTCTGGTCAGACTGACATCACAGTGCGGACATTTAAGTGCCTCGCCACAACTTCTGCATGATACGAAACTGTTATATCCTCTTTTATTGATAAACAACATTACCTGTTGCCTGCGAGCAAGCCGATCTGTAATGTCATCCGCAAGTTCCCTGCTTATGATTGAACGGTTTCCTGCTTTTAATTCCTTTCTCAGGTCGACGATCGAGGTCTCTGCAAGCTGCCCGTTTCCTGCGCGTTCATGCAGTTCAAGCAAACGATAAGTCCCGTTAAGTGCCCTGTGATAACTCTCAACAGATGGAGTCGCCGAACCAAGCAGCACGCTTGCATGTTCAAGCTCTGCACGTTTTACTGCCGTTTCCCTCGCATGATACTTCGGTGGATAATCACTTTTATAACTTGTCTCATGTTCTTCATCTATAATAATGATCCCAAGATTCTGAAATGGTGCAAATAACGCCGAACGCGGCCCGATCACCACATCTACATCCCCGTTCTTCGCCCGCATGAACTGGTCATATTTCTCTCCATCACTCAATCTGGAATTAATGATCGTCACCCGATCACCAAAATAATTCCTGAAATACCGGACGGTCTGATAAGTAAGTGCGATTTCCGGGATCAGAATGATCGCCTGCTTTCCCATCTTGATCGTTTGTTTTACAATATTCACATAGACTTCCGTTTTTCCACTTCCGGTAATTCCATGCAGCAGATAAGTCTTCTGTTTTCCCTGTTCCATATCATGAGTCACTTCATCTACAACTGCCTGCTGTTCTTTATTTAAAGTGATCTGGAAATTCTCTTTATAATCATAAACACCCGCTGTACGATACCGTTCTTTACTGATGACAGTGATTATACCATCCTGTTGCATTGCTTTAAGCGTTGCCGGTGATATATTCCACTTTTGTTTTACGACATCCATCGAAAGATGCCTTTCCGGTGTCTCTTCTAATGCCTGCAGCAGCCGCAGTTTTGCCTGTGCATGTTTCTTTTGATATTGCTCCCTGATGTATGCTATATGCTCTGCGTCTGCATTTTCTGAAAGCACTACGATCTGATCCACTAATTGACGGATTGTTTTTTTTACCGGCATTACGGTACGGATCGCATTGATCATCGTAGATCCATAGTTCTCTCTGATCCATGCTGCAAGAGCAAGCAACCGTCCTTCCACCGGTACGGAACGATCACAGAGTTCCGCAATCTCCTTGATCCGATCCGGCCGGCACTCAGTCTGATCTGAAAATCCGATCACATATCCGGTGCGAAGATGATTTCCTCTGCCAAACGGAATCTTAACCATACTGCCAAGCTGGATATTTTCCCTCAGATCATCCGGTATTCTGTATTGAAACGGACGATCAATAGCTTCATGCGAAATATCGATTATTATATCCGCATATTTTGGTAACATCTTCTTCCTCCAGTACCTCTCTGATCAGGTCTCTCTCATCCATATGATGCTTTACACCCTTGATTTCCTGATAATCTTCATGTCCTTTTCCTGCAAGTACGATCACATCCCCCGGCTCAGCATGCATGATCGCATACCGGATTGCTTCTTTCCGATCAATGATCTCTACATACTTTCCTGTGGTTTTATCGATCCCTGTCTTTATATCATTAATGATATCCTGTGGTTCTTCAAATCTTGGGTTATCGGAAGTAATGATCGTAAGATCTGCCATGTTACCGGACACTTCACCCATCTCATATCTTCTCTCTTTTGAACGATTACCACCGCAGCCAAACAGGCTGACCAGTCTTTTCGGCTTATATTCTCTTAATGTCTCAAGGATGCTCATCAGGCTTACTGCATTATGGGCATAGTCGATCATGATCGTGAATTTATCCGATATCGGTATCAGCTCCACTCTTCCCTTTACCTTGATTGTTTTCAGGATCTCCTGTATCTTGTCAAATGGAACTCCCATCAAATCTGCAACTGCAATAGCCGCCAGCGAATTATAGATACTGAAATTACCCGGAAGATTGACCAGAATGTCTCCATTCAGCTTTCCTGACAAATGATAACCGATACCGAGATGACCGTCTTTATTATACAGATTATGGTCATTTGCCTTATAATCATAATCACCATTAATACCATATGTCACGATCTTACAGGTTGCATGTTCTGTCATTGTATCTACATGTGGATCATCTGCATTAAAGATACCAATTTTACACATTGTGAATAATTTGCTTTTCCACATCGCATATTCTTCAAATGTCTTATGTTCATTTGGTCCGATATGGTCTCTGGAAAGATTGGAGAAGATTCCATAATCAAAATCGACACCCGCCACACGATCAAGCATCAGTCCCTGAGAAGATACTTCCATAACTACACTGTCTAATCCATTATCAACCATATCCTTTAATTTCTTATGCACGATCATAGATTCCGGTGTTGTATTATTAGCAGGTGTAGTCTTGTTTCCATCAATAATCTCGATCGTTCCGATCAGACCTGTCTTATGTCCTGCACTCATCAGCATCTCACGGATCATGTATGTTGTTGTTGTCTTTCCCTTTGTTCCTGTAATACCGATCACTGTCAGCTTGGATGAAGGATTTCCATAGAAATTGCTGCTGACAATTCCCATTGCATATCTTGTACTGTCTACTTTTACGATCAATACACCCGGAATCGGTTCTACATCCTTCTGAACGATCAGGCAGACAGCCCCCTTGTCAATTACATCCTTTATATAAGCATGTCCATCAAAGTTTGCCCCAACAATACAGAAGAACAGACCCTGTTCCCCTACTTTTCTGGAATCATTATAAATCTCCTTTATCTCAATATCTTCGTCTCCGCAGATTACTGAATACTGCAATCCTTTTAACAATTCTCTTGCTTTCATATGCCACTCTCCTTTTATAAAAGAAAAAGGCTGCGCAAAACTGCAACAACCTCTTTTTCTGATTAGTTTTCTTCTTCGTCATCGCCGACAATCTTTACTTTGCCGCTGTAAAGCTCATCAACTGCTATTGATAAAGGCTTATTGCTTGTTGTATTTACAAGTGGCTCCTGTCCTGCGATTATCTCTCTTGCACGCTTAGCAGTTGCAAGCACGATAGAATATCTACTCTGAACTACCGGATGTTCTCCCGGTTCAACCTCTGAATTAACAACTGCCATTAAGTCTGTGTATGATGGATGTAACATAATATTATATCCCCTTTCTGAATTTATTTTTCTTACCAGATGCCTTTCAAGTCATCCCTTATTTCTTTTATATATGCTTTATTATTCGATGTTCTGCACGCATATCCTACGATTACTGAATTCACCGTCTGTATGCATTCCTCCAGATCATCATTAATAACAATGTAGTCATATTTATCCATGTCTGCTGATTCTTCTGTTGCTTTCTTTAAACGCTTCAGAATCACATCTTCAGCCTCTGTTCCTCTGCCGCGCAATCTGTCCCGCAGGCTATCAATGCTTGGTGCACTGATAAAGATCAGCAATGCATCCGGATACTGCTCCTTAATCTTCATAGCACCCATAACTTCTATCTCAAGAATAATGTTCTTACCCTGATCCAGACTTTCTTCTACAAACTTTCTCGGTGTTCCATAATAATTCTCAACATACTGTGTCCACTCGATAAATCCGCCGTAATCGATCAGATTCTCAAACTCACTCTTGTCCATGAAGAAATATTCTCTTCCATGTTCTTCACCGGCACGTGGGCTTCTTGTTGTCGCTGATATAGATAACTCATATCCATAATCAGACACCAGTCTCTTTACGACCGTACCTTTTCCAACTCCCGAAAAACCTGAAATTACAATTAATGAACCTCTGTTTCCCATTTTTTTACTCCAAATTCTGTATCTGTTCTCTGACTTTTTCAATATCTGTTTTTAGTTCGATTGCCCGATTCGACACATCAAGAGAATTCGCCTTGGAAAGGATCGTATTCGCCTCTCTGTTCATCTCCTGTGCAATAAAGTCGAGTTTTCTTCCGACACTTCCACCCGCTTCCAGAATCTTTCTGGTGCTGTCGATGTGACTCTTTAAGCGAACCGTCTCCTCATCTACACAGATCTTGTCCGCATATACTACCACCTCTGTTGCAATACGGTTCTCATCAATAACTGAACTGTCAACCAGCTCTGAGATCTTGTCAATCAGCTTCTGTCTGTATGCCGTTATAAGCTCTGGTGATATCTCCTCAATATAATCAACCGCTGCCATCATACTGTTAAGCTTCTCCAAAAGATTGATTTTCAGGTTCTCACCTTCTACCATTCTTGACTTAACAAACTTATCCGCAGCTTCATCAAGTGCACTCTGTATCAGACTCCATAACTCATCTTCATCTACCGTCTGCTCTTCCAGAACAAAAACCTCCGGAAGTCTGCATATAACAGATGGAGTGATATCATTTGTCAGATTGAAATCCGCTGCCATCTGATTCATATAGCCAATATATTCCTCTGCCAGCTCTTTGTTAAATTTTACTGATACATTCGTCTCTGTCAGATCTTCATAAGTGATAAAGACATCTACTTTACCACGCTCTATATATTTCTTTAAATATGTTCTTATAGTCGTTTCAAAAAAACTCAGTTTCTTTGGTGTTTTTACATTGATCTCGCAAAACCTGTGATTAACAGCCTTAATCTCCACAACTATCTTACGGGCTCCGGAAACAATTTCACTTCTTCCAAAACCTGTCATGCTCTTAATCATAAAATCACATTCTCCTTAAAACAACGGATACCATATTATACTTCAACCACTATAAAAAATCAAATATTTTATCTGGTCACTTCTTCAATTCCGCGGATCACCGGCTCGGCTATCATAGAATAGTTTGTATGATAAATTACAAAACCCGGCTTCGCACCTGCCGGCTTCTTCAGATTCATCCGTTTTGTATAATCGATCTCCACCTTCGGATTCTCTCTGCCGGATGAATAATACGCCGCAAGCCTTGCCGCCTCTTCATAAGTCTGATCCGGAAGTTCTTCCGCTCCCTCCATGCGTACGATCACATGTGATCCCGGCATCTTCTTTGCATGAAACCACATATCCCCGCCATTCGCAAACTTAAATGTCAACTCATCATTTTGCAGATTATTCTTGCCGACATACATATGAAAACCATTGGATGATATATAATGATATGGCTTACTCTTATTAGTATGCTTGTCACCCTTTTTCCCATATCTTCCCTTGATATAACCGCTTAACATCAACTCCTCTTTCACCTGTGCCAATGCATTCTCATCCAGTGTCATATCGATGAATGCCTGAACCGACTGAAGATATTCCAGTTCATGCCCGGTCTCAACGGTCAGCTTCTCTAAAGCCTCATATGTTCGTTTCTGCTTGTTATATTTTGCAAAATATCGTTTGGCATTCTCAAGCACTGATATCGTCGGATCGAGTGGAATCTCGATTTCTTCATTCGTATAATAATTCAGTGCACGAAAACTCTTTGCACCCTGTTCCACTCCGTATCCATAGGTATTGATCAATTCGCCATATATCTTATATTTCTCTCGGTCTTCTGTATCTTTCATCTGTTTTAACTGCAGATCATATTTCTTGCCGGTTCTCTCGATCGCAGTCGAAATGATCTTACGTAGATCTGCTGATTTCTGCCGGATTCTTGTCACCTTACTTTTTTTAAAATAATATTCATCTAGGACCTTTGAGATATCATCCTTATCTTCTGCCTGATAATCCTGATACATTCTAAGTCTGACAGATGAAAACTCAACCGGAACATAACCATCATATACAATATTCGGCACATATTCTTCTGCCTTTATGTCAGAGACCAGCTTCTCAAATTCCTGATACAGCTTCTCCTTCTGATCATCTGTTAAGGCAGCCGTCGACTGTCCGCCATCAATTTTCGCACGATAACATAACTCATTCGCGATCAATGGCGAAATACCTGTAATGGATGTATATATCGCTTTTGTTACCGTCACAGGTTTTGTATATACATCTGATACAAAATAATTCTGGTCTACATCATATGGGGAACGCTTATCACCAGATGGCGGATATACATAAGCTTTACCCGGAAGTACTTCTCTTACCGAACTCACCAAATGCGATATATGCTTGATACTGTCTATGATTGTTCCATCTGCATCCGTAAAAATAATATTACTGTGCTTGCCCATAATCTCTATGATAAGTTTTTTTCTGCACAGATCTCCCATCTCATCCAGATGTTCGATCGTAAATTCTACGATACGCTCAAATCCCGGCTGGCAGATATCTACGATCCTGCCATTCCCGATATGCTTACGAAGCAGCATGCAGAAATTTGGAGCTGTCATCGGATTCTCCTTAGATGTCTGCAGCAGATAGATGAGAGGCAGGCTGGCATCTGCCGATAACAATAAACGGTAATTTTCTCTATTGTTCTTAATAATAATATTCAATTCATCATTTTCTGGCTGATAGATCTTATAGATCCTTCCATCCACTAATTTTTTTTTCAGATCGCTTACAACATTTGATATTACGACACCATCAAAAGCCATATGGAACCACCTTTCCTGCACAGATACGCATATTTGGTATGTCCGCAGCTTGTCTCTCTGTTCTGCGGTAAAAAGGCAGAAAATGTATCGTAACATCTTCTGCCTGATTTTTCATTTATAAAAATGAGTTTATCCGTTCGTTTTTATAATGAATTATAAAGATCATTATATATCTTTGCTGAATTGTACCAGGAGTAATCTTTTCTCATACCACGTTCCTGAATGCCATACCATGCATCTTTATTGTTATAATAAACTTCCTTTGCATAATTGATCGCATCCAATAGTTCGTAGGCATTATAATTTGCAAATGAAAAACCTGTTCCTGTATTCTCAAACTGATTATATGGTTCTACCGTATCCTTAAGGCCACCGGTCTCTCTTACAATTGGAACCGTTCCATAACGAAGTGCCATTAACTGAGTAAGTCCACATGGCTCAAATCTGGATGGAACAAGCATAACATCGCAGCCTGCATACATCTTATGAGATCGTTCATCGGAATAGTAAATATTCGCCGAAACCTTTGCAGGATGAATGCCCTGATAATAACGGAACATATCCTCATATCTGCTGTCACCGGTTCCAAGAACAATGAACTGAACACCATCACAGCAGATATCATTCATGATCCGGTCAACCAGATCCAACCCCTTCTGATCTGTCAGTCTGGATATAATACCTATCACAAACTGTCGATCATCCTGTGGAAGTCCGCATTCCTTCTGAAGTTCTACCTTATTGATCTTTTTCAGTTCACGGAAATTATCTACACTGTAATTCTTATATACCTGTGGGTCTGTAGCCGGATTCCATACATCATAATCAATTCCATTTACGATTCCCCATAACGACTGCCATCTTGCACTTAACAGTCCATCCAGACCTTCGCCGTAATATGGTGTCTGAATTTCTCTGGCATATGTGTTACTTACTGTTGTGATCTTATCTGCATATACAAGACCACCCTTTAACATACTTGCATCTTTTCTGACTTCCAGCTTATCCGGTGTAAATACATAATCAGGAAGACCGGAATCTGCCTTGATCGTATCGATATCCCATTTACCCTGAAACTGTAAATTGTGGATCGTCATAACAGACTTCATACCGCTGAAAAATGGATTTCCGGCAAATAATGTTTTCAAATATACCGGAACCAGACCAGCCTGCCAGTCATGACAGTGCAGGATATCCGGCTGGAATCCTACTGCCGGCAGGATACACAGGGCTGCCTTTGAAAAGAAACTGAACTTTTCAATATCCCACTTTACATCTCCATATGGGGTGAAGCCATTGAAGTAATATTCATTATCAATAAAATATACTTTTACTCCTTCGTATTCCAGATACATAACCCCGACATAATCATTCTTATATCCGATATCCATATAGAAATGAGTCAGATACTGCATTTTTTCTCTGTATTTATTTGGAATACAAAGGTAGTTCGGCATGATGACCCGAACGTCATATTCATTCTTGTCAAATATTTTTGGAAGTGTTCCTACAACATCCGCCAGACCACCCGTTTTGATAAATGGTACACACTCTGAAGCAATATAAGCAACTTTCTTCATCTTCTCTTATTTCCTCCCATGGAATAACTCCAAAATAATATTAATTTTATCATATTTACACATATAATTCAATGAATAAAGGCATTGCATTTTATTGCATTTATAAAAATTTGGATGTGGACTTTTCATTGCATTTCCATTATCATGGAAATGACCGGTCAGTACGGTTTTATATGATATTGGCATACCATAAAGTTACCGGTAATTTTATTTGATAAGGAGATCAAACATGTCAAAACAGAATGATGATGAATTAGATGACATCGAAATGATGTCACTTGAACTTGATGACGGAACAAAGCTCGAATGTGAGATCGTTGCAACCTTCGATGTTGAAGATACCTCTTATATCGCTTTACTTCCTGTCGAAGCACCGGAAGGCTATGATGATGACGAGGTTCTTGTATACCGTTACATCGAACTTCCAAATGATGAATTCACCTTAGAGCCGATCGAAGACGAAGAAGAATTTGATATCGTTGCAGACGCCTTCGACGAGATCTTAGATGAGATGGAATTTAATTCCATGCCTGAAGATGACTAATCATCTCCAGACATTGTAACCAGATTATTTCTGATCGTGTATTCGATACTTAGTGTTTTTGTTATCTGGTCTTTTTCAAAATACACACAGATTTTTTTATCATCCACAAATGTTATGACACCTCTGCCATATCGTTTGTGGATGATTTCATTTCCAACCTGCAGCATATCATGATCAATGACCATCTCTGTCACAAACCGTGACATCTGCGCTGTCTTACCATAAACTACCTTTGGCACATAGATATACAGACCATACCGTGCTCTGGTAACTGCTACGTAGAACATCCGTCGTTCTTCTTCCAGTTCAGTATCTGTGACTGACTTCTTGTGAGGGGTCATCCCCTCTACTGCATTCATGATAAATACCTGATCGAATTCCAGACCTTTTGCTCCATGCATCGTAGCAAGCACAACTGCATCTTTAACATGCTCCGACATTTTCATCTGTTCCTTCAGTTTTATCCTGTATTCATTTAAAAGATTAAACCATTCTATAAAAGAATCCACATCTCTTGCCATCTCCTGAAATTCATCTGCTATGTCCATGTACTCCTGAGGATCAATCCCACGGTATGACGCATACTCTTTCAGGTATTCATCATATTCAACTGCTTTTCTGATATAATTAACCGCTGCATACGGCTTTAATTCCGCGATTCTTCTGAGATCTGTCTCCATCATTACCAGATTCTGCACCAGTCTGTTATTATCCTTATAGAATTCTTTCATCCGTTCCATATCTACCGGATCTGTCTCCAGACAGTCGCGGCTTATATAACGGTTCGGGCGGTTGATGATCCGTAAGAACAGTGCACGTTCGCGGTTTCCAAGTGCTGCTTTGATATAATCAACAATATTCACAACTACAAAATGAGATAACAGGTCTGGTATATTATCTTTCATCCGAAATGGAATATTATTTTGCATCAGTTTTAAAGCAAGTCCCGATGGCTCGGAATTTGTCCGATAAAGTACTGCTATATTCGAATATGAAATCCCATTTTGATTCATCTCGCGGATCTTCTGAACGATACCATCCGTTTCCTGACGCATTCCATCCGCTTCGATCACATGAACCCGCTCGCATTTACTTTTTTCAAATGCCGAATGGATCTCCTTTTTATATCTTGCCTTATTATTCTTTATAATACGGCATGCCGATTCTACGATCGCACTGCTGCATCTGTAATTCGTGTTCAGATATACAAGTTTTGTTCCGGGAAAATCATCCGGAAAACCCAGCATAAGCTTTGTATCTGCTCCACGGAAGCCATAGACCGACTGGTCATCATCACCAACCGCAAATATATTCTGTTCTTTTCCAAGCAAAAGCTTTACGGTTTGATACTGTATCCAATTGATATCCTGAAACTCATCAATCAGAATATATCGAAATCTCTGCTGCCACATTTTCCGGATATCCGGCCTGTCCCGAAGCAATTCATATGTAAATACAAGCATATCATCAAAATCTATTTTATTGTTTGCACGGAGGATCTCATCATACTCCCGATAAGCGATCTGAAAATCATCTGCCTTCATATTCACTGAATGGTACTGTTCCACCGGTTTCATCTCGCTTTTTACCAGTCCAATCTCCGCTATCACATTCTTTGCAAAATCATCCTGCCCATTATATTCCATGTTATGTTTGTCAATGATCCCATTTATGATCTGATATTTTTCGGACTCCAATATAATATTACTGCCATTGTAGCCATATGCATGCCTCAGGATCATGAAAAATATCGAATGAAATGTTCCAAATGTAACTCCATTTGAATGTCCATTTATTTTTTCAAATCGCGTCTTCATTTCATTTGCAGCAGCTTTTGTGAATGTTATCACCAAAATCTGGTTTCCTTTTATCCCTGCCTGTTCCAGCATATATTTCACGCGATATGTGATCACTGTTGTTTTACCGCTTCCTGGGCCTGCCAGAACCAGCATCGGACCATCTCCATGCCGGATCGCATCTGTTTGTTCTTTGTTGAATTGCTGTTTCTTTTCCAATCGTTTCTTCCCTTCAACTGAAAAGAGAACAGGACGGATACAACCATCTGTCTGTTCTCTTTCTCTTTCCTGTTATGGAATTCTGCCGTAATCTCTCTGTACCTGATTATCTACCGCAGCATTTCTTATACTTCTTTCCACTTCCACATGGACATGGATCATTTCTACCAATCTTTGGAGGCTTTACAAGTGTCCTGGATGTCTTCTCTTTCTTATAAAGCTCGTCTCTCTTTTCTTTTGTAAGGATCTTATCCCATGCAGGTAATGTATATAACCACTCTGCATTGCATCCAACCATATTCATATACAGTTTTTCATAATCAATACCCAGTGTTACTTCTGAATCCTCTGTTACATCATCCAGATTGTTAGATGTGATCAGACTGTCATCAATTCCATCCAGGAAACCGATCATTGTCTGAATGCTGACATTATACTTTTCTGCAAGTTCTTTCACAGTTCCTTTTACAGGATCTGCCTTTGGAGTTGCAAGGATTGTTTCATAGATTCCTTTTTCAGCCTGAAAATAATCAAACCAGAACTGTTTTCCTTCTGGTGTTCTGTCATCAAAACCATACGCATAATCGCGCCACTGTGATAATAAACTCATGTTACATACCTCGTTTCAATTTTTAAAACTTTATAGAGTATATCAGATAATACCTTATTTTTCAACATTATTCTTTTCTGTTTTGGAGTCTGCCCCGGCCTGGTCTGCAAGTTCTTTTCCTTTTGCTGTAAGCAGCCTTGTGATCAGACTGATTCCATAAAATAATACCGGTACCAGAATACACAGAAACAATGCTGCTGAAAAATATTCACTTCCTGTTATCCCAAGGATAAATGCCCAGACAACCAGTCCAAGAATCATAAGAATCATAAGAAAAGCTACTATCCGCTTCATTTTCTCCATTAAAATTCTTCCTTTATCTTCTTAAAATATTGTTTTATATTCTGCTCATATCCGTTATCCGACGGCTCATAAAACTGCCTGTCTGCAATCTCATCCGGCAGATACTGCTGTTTTACATAATGATTTGGATAATCATGTGCATATTTATAACCTGTATGTCCTAGTTTCTTCGCTCCACCATAATGTGCATCCCGCAGATAGACCGGAACCTGTCCCGTCTGTTCATGTTCCACAACATCCTTTGCAGAAAAGATCGCATTCACGATCGCATTACTCTTTGGAGCACATGCCACATATATGGCTGCATGTGCCAGTATGATCTGCGCCTCTGGCATACCAACCCGTTCCACTGCCTGCGCACATGCCGTCGCAACACAGATTGCATTCGGATCTGCATTTCCAACATCCTCACAGGCACAAATCATAATTCTCCTGGCAATAAATGTAATGCTCTCCCCACCGTAAAGCATCTTTGCCAGATAGAAAACTGCTGCATCAGGGTCTGACCCACGCATACTTTTTATAAATGCTGATATGATGTCATAATGATTATCTCCGTCTTTATCATATCGAAGTGCACGCCGCTGAATACATTCTTCTGCTACCGACAGCGTTATATGGATCTTGCCATCCGCCGCCGGCTCTGAAGAAAGTACACCTAGTTCTACTGCATTTAATGCACTTCTTGCATCTCCTTCGGACATATCGCTTAAAAATTCTACCGCATCATCATCTATACATGCATTAAAGGCTCCCATGCCCTTCTGGTCATAAACAGCCTTTAAAATAATGTCTTTAATATTCTCTTTTGATAACGGTTTCAGTTCGAATATATTTGATCTTGAGATCAAAGCTCCATTCACTTCAAAATATGGATTTTCTGTTGTTGCTCCGATCAATATGATCGTTCCATCTTCAACAAACGGAAGCAGATAATCCTGCTGTGATTTATTGAATCTGTGAATCTCATCGATAAACAGTATCGTACGTCTGCCATACATAGCTTTCGTATTTTTTGCTTCCTCGATAATCTGCTCCATATCCTTTTTACCGGAAGTCGTTGCATTGATCTGTCTGAAATCTGCTTTTGTTGTATGTGCGATGACCATGGCAAGTGTAGTCTTTCCTGTACCCGGTGGACCATAAAAAATCAGGGAGCCCAATTTATCTGCCTTGATCGCACGATATAACAATTTATCTTTACCTATGATATGTTCCTGTCCAATTACTTCGTCCAGATTCTCCGGACGCATTCTCTTTGCCAGAGGAGAATCATCATCCTTCTGATTTTCTCTCATATAATCAAACAAATCCATCTGTCTACCCTAAATTACATCCAATTTCTTAAGAATATCATTCAACTTCATAATATCAATCGGTTTACAGATGTACTCATCGTAATCATCGCTCGCCTGATTGCTGTCAAAACTTGCTTCATCCAAAGCACTGGTCATTATTACCTTGGAACGCAGCATTCTGGATACACCATGCTTTCTCTCAGCATTTCGAATCGATGCAAGTACTTTATATCCATCAATCTTCGGCATCATAATGTCCAGACATACAAGTTCGAAGTTCTCACCTTTTTCCAGGTGTTTTACAAATTCATCTACAGCTGCAATTCCATCCGGTGTAATAACAACCTCTCCGAATTTACTTAAATATTTTGATAAAAACTTTGCATTTGCAACATCGTCCTCAGCAATTAAAATTCTCATGACAAACTTCCTCCTATACTAGAATTTCAGCATCTTTTCGATCTGGTTCAACATTTCCTTCACTTCTACACGAAATGTCTTCTTCGAATACTTTGTTCTTCGCTCCAGTAAACCCTCAGTAAATATACCATTAAACATCAATGTCAGTTCTCTCGGGGTAAATACAGCCCGAATCTCTCTCTCTGCTATAGCATCTTCAAAAAGCTTGCAGACAAATTCATTTCTTTTCAGTATACATTCTGAGATAATCTCTCGTGTCTCACTTAGATGTAATAATTCCTCATAATGCAACATGATTGCTCCCATACCGATATAATTATCATAGTATGTAGCATATGTATCTGCATAAAACCTTAACTTATCCATATTCGAACCGCTCTGCTTTACTACCGTCATCTGAATATTCTTATCAAATGCCGCATACTGCAGAACTACTTCTGTAAGTACTTCATCTATACCTCCGAAATACTTATAAATTAGGGTTTCGGATATATTTTCTTTACGAGCCAGATTTTTTGTTGTCAGAGCATTCAACCCTAGATCGCCGATCAATTCGACTGCCGATGCAACAATTTTATCTCTCCTTGATACATAATTTTCAGCCACACCGTTCTCCTCTCAACACATAAATTTACACCCAATATATCTTATAATTCTATGTCATGCTCATTCTTTTGTCAATACAGAGAATCGTTGGTGTAATATGCTTTTCACATGTTTTTCCTGTATAAAAATATTCTTATCTCGTTTATTTTTATGCGCAAAATCTGCCAGTTCTTCTGTTATATAATTTTCAATGTACCCTTATGATCCTATACCGGCAAAGGCATCTGCTCCGAAAGGATCATTGTCACCTTTTTTGTTTTTCTGCTGTATCGATATACATTATAAGACAATATATCCGACTGACTGATTACCTTATCATTTGCCTCCTGAACAATCTCTGTTAATAACTCCGGATCATCCGCCATAGATACTCCCGCAAATATCATTTCATGGATACTGGATGGCAGTATGTATATATCTTCTTCCACAAGCTCTGCACATTCAGCAAGCAGACCTTCATACAAAAATGCCGCCGCGCCATTAATTCCAAACGAATTTGACAACACATAAAGCTTATCATCTTCTTTTGGAATATCCTCTAATAATGAATCCGGTACTCTGGCATGCACTTTCAGATACCGGGTGATCTTATCTGTCACAGGAGGAAAAAGCCTTGGTGTATTTCTTGCTGCCAACTGATAAAGTATCTTCGTATCAACTCCCCAGCGTTTCATATCATCCTCGGATACTATCGATGAAGCAATTCCGTTTTCACCAATATGGAATACGCATCGAAATACAATTGCCAGATCGTAAAATGGCAGATATGGTACATTCTGTAACATTCCTTCATTCATTGAATGATTGATCAATGTATAAAAGATTCTCTCACTCACCCAGTCAAAATCCAGATAATTTTTCACCTCTGTGCCGACCGGATTCTCCATGCATCTTCCCTGATATATTTTCTTGATCTTTAGTACAACATCTCTGATCTCCTTTTTATCCATATCTTCTCTGTAAAAATCATTGATATAGATTGTAGGTGTCACCATTGTATGTGCCTGTCGTATATTGATTCCTGTCAACAAGATCCCATTATTCTTTACTATTTTATTCACGGTTATGTCCATATCATTCATCTCAAATACCTGAACCAGCCCCGTCCTTATAGTCTCTGTAAATTCCTCAAAATTCATTTTATCTCTCCTTCGCAACTTGATTTGAAACGTTTCGAAAAATGATAAAATCCGGATTTTTTGCCTGAAATATTTCTGACTCTCATAATAAAAAGAGATTACTTCAAAGTCAACATTTTGCGTGTGCTATTTTGAATCATTTGTGCTGTATTAACACAAGCAACGATGCAATGCATATATCCACACAAAAAAATAAGCCAAAATCGAACCCGTTTTTTTATCTCAGTAATAAAAACAAATCTTTCTTTTGGCTTATTTATTGGCTTTTTATAAAAAATTACTTTTAATTTCCAAACATCGCTAAATTTTAATTCTGCTTTTTATTTACATATCCCTTTAAAAATCTGACAAATACATCCATCTCTGCATCCGTTCCAATCGAGATTCTGAGATAATTGTCAATCCTTGGCTTATCAAAATAACGAACATAAATATTATTTTCTTTTGCCGCAGCAAAGATCTCCTTTGCAGGAATACTCTCATGCGTTGCAAATACAAAGTTTGCAGATGATGGCAGACATGTAAATCCAAGCTCCGCGATCTCCTTCACAAATCTTTCTCTGGTTGCAACGATCTGACTGACTTTCTCTCTGAAATATGCCTCATCACGAATGGATTCTACACCGAGCACCAGTGACGGGCGGTTCATTGTATATGAATTATAGGAATATTTCACATCATTTAAAGCTTTGATCAGTTCAGAATTGCTGATCGCATAACCGATTCGAAGGCCTGCCATGGAACGTGACTTTGAAAATGTTCTGACCACCACAAGGTTGTCATATTTGTTGATCAATGGAAGCGCTGTTTCTCCACCAAAATCAATATATGCCTCATCTACGATCACAACCACATGTGGATTATTCTTTATGATCTCCACTATATGATCTAAAGATTCATAAATACCGGTCGGTGCGTTTGGATTCGGGAATACGATTCCTCCATTCTCGCCTTTATAATCATCTATCTTCAAACGGAAGTTTTCATCAAGCGGCATCTGCTTATACGGAATCCGGAACAATTCTGCCCATACATCATAAAAAGAATATGTAATATCCGGGAACAGAATCGGTTTATCCGAATTAAAGAAGGTCAGAAATGACATTGCAAGTACATCGTCTGAACCTACTCCAACAAATACCTGTGATGCATCCACACCATGATACTCCGCCAGTGCATCCACCAGTGCACCTGCCGCAGGATCCGGATATAAGCGCAGCAGATCTGCATTATCCTGAACTGCTTTCACTCTTGGAGATGGTCCATACGGATTCTCATTTGTATTTAATTTGATCACATTTGTATTCTTTGGCTGCTCACCAGGTACATATGGCTCTACCTGACGAATATTATCTCTCCATGATGCCATGATTTATCCTCCATGTTATCGCTGCTTATCAGCTGGTTATCGTTTTCAGTTGTCTATTCTATCATTTTGCATAATGAGATACAAGATGTTGTCACGCCTTATATAGTCTCCTGCATCAATTTTTCCAGAAAAGTGCACAGATCCTTTGAAGCTTCCCGGTTGATCTCCTCATGCTGCCGCTCGATCATCTTCTCGCGGGTTTCAGGATCACTGATATCATCCAATGCTTTTGTGAGTTCATGCCTTGTCCGGCCGATCGTCAGGCTCATTCCCCGCTTCTTAAACTGTTTTCTGTTCCTGCTCTCACAACCTGGGATTGGTACAGTCTGGATAAACGGTGTTCCAACTACTGCAGCCTCTGTCGATGACAGCCCTCCCGGTTTTGAAAAATAGCAATCACAAAGTCTTAAGCAGGCTTCCATCTGCTCTGTATAACGCATTAAAATGATCCGGTTGCCATACCGTCTGTCCAGTTTCTCATAAAGTGCTTCATAATTACCGCAAAGCACAATGATCCTCATGTCTGATGTACCCTTATACTGATGAAGCAGCATAGAAACCATACGGCTTACCGCGCCTGCACCGATGCTTCCACCGGATACCAGAATGTATCGCTTTCTCGCATCCAGTCCAAGTCTTTCTGCCGCTTCCTCTCTGGTCATCTCTGTCCGGAACCGCTCAGATACCGGAATCCCAAATGGATGGATTTTCTCCTCCGGGATACCCCGGTCTACAAATTCCTGTTCCAGAGATTTCATCGGTATAATATAAGCATCACACTCCGTCTCCTCTGTAAACGGTATACAGGTATAATCCGTCGCTATAAATATGGACTTTGGCAGGTCGACCTGACGGTCACGAAGCACTGTTATCATCTCCGCCGGATACAGATGTGTCGTAACTATAATATCAAAATAATGATCCTTAAGGTACTCCAACAGACATTCTGCCGCCTTCCGGTTAAAGAAATAAACCGGAGAACGTACCGGAAGCTTTCGATACAGATTTCCTAACTGATAGGCTGTGCCAAACAAATGTGGTGCCCGCTGTGCCGTATGAATATAAATCTGGTCGATCACTTCTGCCTTTTTCTTACTTCTAAGCAGATACGGATTCATCACTTCCGCATGATGTCCGGCTCTTTCCAGTGCTTCTTTTACTGCGTATGCCGCAGAATTATGTCCTCCACCTGTTCCACAGGTTAAAATCAATGCATCCATAAAAAACCTACCTTAAAGCGTTCCCGTGTCTCTGCACTATAGTGAAGACGCAGGCACACGATCACGGTAATTATAAAAAATGCAGTCTTGACTGCGATCAGATCTCCGGTAAAACAAAGCACGATAAATGCAACTACATAAGAGATCAACGTTCTGTAAAAATGAGGCTGTATCCTTATGACCAGAGAAAAGAATATAAAGCAGATGGCAAGTGCCAGTGTAGGCTCAAGTGCCGGAAATAACGCAAGCAATACACCAAATGTAACTGCGATCCCCTTCCCGCCCCGAAACCGGTACATAACCGGAAAGATATGACCGACAACCGGTGCGATCAATACAGGTATCTCATACAATGAATAAAATGCATTGTCTCCAGTCACATACATATACAAAAATACAGGTAAAAATCCTTTTAACAGATCACAGATCAAGGTCAATGTTCCACACCAGAAGCCCCCCTGTTCATATGCATTTGCAGTCCCGGGGTTCTGATCCCGGCTGTTTGAGACAACATCTGTCTTTCCTATGAGTTTTCCCCATATTCTGGCAAATAATACATCTCCGGACAGATATCCCAGCAGTGTAAATATCACTATTCTAATCATATTTTATCTCCGAAAATTAGTTATTCATAAAAGGACTGCATGATTGCATCCACAACTTCCTCTTCAGACTTTCGACCATACAGATAATAGTCTGCATTTGCTTTAAATGAATCATATATGTTTTCTTTCTCAAATACTGGCGGAAGAATATCTAACCGATCTGCATTCTGTTCTCTCTTGTCGTCTGCGAGTTTCTCATAACCAACCAGCCTGCCTGCTTCTCTGGTAAAAGAATCAATTGGCATAATAACCTTTCCATTCACAAGTCTGGCGTAAAAATCAAGCATAGCCCCAACATCCTCACTGGTCACTGTAAGTTTTCCAGATGCATCTGTCAAGTCTTTACCGGTTGTCTGAACATAGTAAGCATCCACCAGCAAAAATGCCTGTTTCTCTGTTACGCCAAGTGTGTATACATCATCCTTCCTCATGACTTCAGCAGCATGAAAAAGCTCGTCCCATGTAGTCGGAACATCAAGGCAATATTTGTCATAAATCGTTTTATTAAAATAAAAGATCGATGTATTAAATGAAATCGGAATTGCATTCAGTTTTCCAATTTTTATACCAAACGCCAGCTCATCCTTTGTGTAATTATCGAGGTTTACATGGTCAGCAACCTCATAAAAATCATAAAATCCTGTTCCATCTGTCGAATATTCATCCAGCCAGGAATAATTAATCAGCATAACATCCGGTGTATTTTTAGATTTCATATAGATATGCATCCTGTTTTCATATCCTGACCAGCTGCTGTATTTACACTCTACATCTATTCTGCCATTCTGTTCATTTTCAAATTCATCAATTTCACTTAATGTGTATGCATTTCTGTCATCATTTCCCCACCACGAATATGTAATACTGACTGATGGTTCCGATATTACCTGTTCTGTCTTTGCGGAGCACCCACAGACCTGCACGATAAGCAGACTACAAATCAACAATACTGCTATTTTCTTCATATTCTTGTACCTGTCAGATCTATCTCTAACCTGTTGTTTATATTTCTTCATACCAGTTCAGCTGATTTTTTCCATTCTCTTTTGATATATAAAGTGCCTTATCAGCCTTTTTATACATCTCATTACAATTTAATTCCGTTCGTTTAACTGATATATACGCGCCTGCCGACAATGACAGATCACATTCCCTGTATGTTTCACAAAATGCCTGTCGAAAAAGTTCAAACAATCTCTGTATATCCTGCTCTACCATTGTCCTCACCTGTTCGATCGTTTCATCTGTCCGTTCCAGATATACGGTAAATTCGTCACCGCCCATACGTCCGACAACTGCATACTCTGAGAAAACATCACTAAATAACTCTGCAGAATGTTGCAACACATAATCTCCTGCGTTATGTCCCAGCGTATCATTCACCTTTTTAAAATTATCCATATCCATCATGATCAGATTTTCCTCTCCGATCAATTGATAATTATCATATCCGGTTGTGACATCTGCAATTACATCAACTGCATTTTTCCCAATACTTTTTTCATCGTCCGGATACAGGATATTATAATCTTCATCTACCAGATAAGACTGAAGCTCACTTATACTGTCAGATGCAGTCAATGCGTCACTGAGTTCCCTGCTGTAAAATGCCGCGATCAATATTGTCTTTGCCTTAAATTTTCGTATCTGAATCTCCGTTTTTGTATTTTCTGAAAATGCCATTTCCCACATTAAAACTGACACACTACAACTTTCATTCTATGCCGAACCGCGTATGTTCTATACCTATACAGCCCGGATAAAATTATTATACTCAATTTTTCTGATATGGCAAATAAATCCTTTTATAGCAGAATGTGTTTTTTCCAGATTCCAAATTGGTAGAATAAAAATGATATGATGGCCCCAACAGCTGTCGCAATCGGTATAGCTATCGCTATTCCACTTATACCAAGTCCACAAATAAACGCCAGAACATAGGCTAACGGAATACGAACGATAAATGCAGATATCATATTTGTGACCAGTGTGATCCAGCCATTTCCAGTTGCGGTTGAGACGGTATTAAAAGACATGATAAATGGAAGTCCCACATATTCAAACGAAAAAGCAAAGATATACGACAGACCATAAGTCAGGACATCTTCTTTTACGCCAAACAGATGAAATATCTGCTCCGGGAATATATGCATCAACGTAAATACGACCAAAGACACGGCAATACAGAGAACCAAACAACAGTGCATAGTCTTTGATGATCGTTTCACATCCTTCTTTCCCATATTCTGGGCGATCATGGCAGATGCTGCCGAGCTGATCGCTGCCTCCGGAAGGATTGCAAATCCATTGAAATTATTTACAATTCCTGCTGCAGCCGATGCTGCTACACCACCTGCCCTGTTAATGAAAGTCGTCAGAATCAAAAAGGAAAAATTTGTACCAACCATCTGAATACTTAGCGGCAATCCGGTACGGAGCAGCGTACGGAATTCTTCTTTTACAAAATGAAAAGAAGCCGGTTTGAAATCGAACATAAAACCATGATGTTTTAAATATATTATACAAAATAACATCGAACAGCCCTGTGCAAATACAGTTGCAACAGCAGCACCACCGGCTCCCAAATGGAATCCGGCAACCAAGATTAGATCCAGAATAATATTGATCACACACGCGATAATAACAAAGACCATCGGTGTTCGACTGTCACCAAGCCCTCGCATAATTGCGCTCAATGAATTATAACCATAAATAAATAATAGGCCCAAAGTACAAATTAACAAATATTGTTCTGCCTGTGAAAATGCTTCTTCTGGTGTATCAAGTAACCGGAGTAACGGCTGTTTAAATATAAATAACAACACCATAAATACTGCTGCCATAACTGTCAATGTAATAAGTAATGTACTGATCGCCCCATTAATCTTATCCTTACGCTTTGATCCCAGATAGTTTCCAAGCATCACAGTTCCTCCACCCGATAGTCCCGATGCAAGATTTGTCAGTATCACAAGCACCTGTCCTCCGATATTAGCTGCCGATATGGAATTTGTTCCACCAAAATGACCTAAAATAATCAGATCCATCAGGCTATATAAGGACTGGATCAAATTACTGATAAAAAATGGCACGGCAAACCATACAAGCTGCTTCCAGATATTTCCTTTTGTAAGATCATGTTCAAATGTACTCATGTCTGTATTTACCTCTTTTGTAATTAAAATGGTTAATATTCTTTATTTAAGCGATGTTTTTGTTTCTAAGTCATATGCTCCAACGCACATATATTTCCAGACTGTATCGCCTGAATATTCTTCTTAATTTGTTCTTCTTTCCAGTTCCACCATCTGATTTCTTCAAGTTTCTTGATCGTCTCTTCATCAAATCGTTTACGGATTGGCTTTGCCGGTACTCCTCCGACAACCGTATACGGTGGTACATCTTTTGTTACCACAGCACGAGTGCATATAATAGCACCATCACCGATTGTTACACCAGACAAAATAACTGCTTCATAACCAATCCACACATCATTTCCAATTACAATATCGCCCTTATTGTCCCATGCATCACAGATATCCTTTGCATTCAATTCCCATTCCTCAAAGAAAACAGGAAACGGATATGTAGATACTGATTTCATTGCATGATTTGCACTTGTAAATAAAAACTTTGCTCCACAAGCAATAGAACAGAATTTCCCAATTTTCAACTTATCCTTATTAACAGGATAATGATACAAAACATTGTTTTTTTCAAAATCAACCGGATCATGTACAAAATCGTTGTACATTGTATAATCCCCTACCTCGATATTAGGGTTATTGATAACATTTTTCAGATAAACGATCTGTTTATCAAATGTCCTTGGAAAAATTATATCTTTCATTTTCTGCCTCCTGTCATCCAAAAGGTAGTGTCAAATTTACTACC
>DJPV01000005.1 GCA_002437435.1 Lachnospiraceae bacterium UBA6403
CCTGAATTATTCATGAGCATATAAAAATGCTCAATACTGAAAAGCCTTAAAACAGTTTCACTGAATTCAATCGAATCATCCACAGAAATAGGCAAACTGCTCCCGTGAAGTTTGATTAAGTTACTTTTGAACTGTCAAGGTACGTTAATAGTTGTTATTCCAACTGTACAGACAGCTGATGGATATTCTCCAGTGTCCTGTAGAACTCCTTTTTATAGGGACAGCTGCTACACAGTTTGAATGTGATAGATCTTGCTGAATGGATTGCCCTTGCAGCAATCTTTATCAGCTTTAGGCGAATGGTATCTACCTGTTGCTTTCGCATATTGACGGGCAGTACCAGTCGCCTGAACCAGTTGAATAGGTTGTAGGCAAGTATATGGATCCTCATACGGTTGGCATTTACTACTTTGGAACGGCTGCTGACAGCAGTAAAATCAAATCCCCTTTTGCTTTCCTTAATAAAGTTTTCCATCTTGCCACGTCCGCAATAAAACTGGATGATCTGGTAAGGTTCCATATCCATGTTTGTAACAATAAAGGTGTACATGTGTGTCAGCTGACCATATGGTTTCTCGATTTTGAAAACCACGCGTCTTGGATATTTCCATGAACCTGCCTGATACATGAATTCACCATACGTTACTGCATAGCTGATCTGGTCTTTTTGGGTTACTTTGTACAAATCTTTATCTTTGTCTGAAGCCAAGGCAATGAGTGAGGCATTCTGTTTTAAACGTATGGCATAAGAGCAGCCATTCTTCTCACAGGTTTCATAAAGTTTGGGAGAAGAAAATCCACTGTCACCACGAAGATAAGTTTTAATGTTTCTTTCCAGGTATTCCTGAAAGATGGATTCCATAAATTTATCAGCCCCATTGCTACAGTGGAGCGTTCCGTTACGAAGTTCTGCTTTTAGCAGATCTCCGGTCAGCCCGTCATAACACAGTAAGGGATGGTATCCATGTGCCTGATAATGGAAGTTGAATCCTTCTCCTTCCTGCCTGCCATAAGTGTCAAACAAAGTGCTGTCTAAATCCAGAAGCACATGCTCCGGACGTTTTATGGAATAGATGATATCCCTGAGATTTTTATCAATGTCATCAAACTGCATCAGGGTATCTTCATCCATACGGTTGAAAAATCTTGATAATGTTGGCTGCGATGCCAGATTTTCTTTGTTAAGGACAGCGTTGAAAACGGGATCCAAAGTCAGCTCATCTGCACAGTCATCTTGAAAATATGCAGAGATGACCTGGTAGATCATCTGTAACAGATTTTCATAGTCTTTGTGGAACCGGACAGACTTATCGTTGGTTTTAAACTTTTTTTCGATCAGCGTTGTAAAGCCGATCTTTGCAGCGAATTCTTTTATCAAAAGGAGTCCTGCATCGGAGGATAGATTGCCTCCATCAAAATTTATTTTAATTTGCCTATTGCTTTGAAGTGAAAAGGTGTTTACAATACTCATAAAGAGCTCCTTTGTTGGTATTATTTGAGATTTGACACCTTAATTTTACCACAGATGGATGCTCTTTTTTCATTCACTTAATAGATGAAAAGCAATATGCAATTAAAATACCGCAACTATGTGGCTTTTAGCCACATTCACAGCTTCGCTGTGAATAATTCAGGNNATTTCATAGTATAATCAAGAGAAATAAGGAGGTGCCCAACTATGGCACGAAGTCAACGTAAATACGATCACGAGTATAAGGTGCAGGCGGTTAAGCTTGCAAAAGAAATCGGTGGTGCCAAAGCCGCTAAAGAATTAGGAATTCCTGAAGGAACTATCCATACCTGGCTTAAAGCTGTAAGAACCGGACAACTGGATATTGGAGATGGCTCCCATACCCCTGAATCTGCCCTGAGTCTTGCCGAGGAACTGACCATGCTCCGAAAACGCGTGAAAGATCAGGATAAAGAAATTCGCCGTCTGAAGGAAGAAAACGAGTTTCTGGAGGAAGCCAGCGCTTTTTTCGCAGCGAGCCGTCGGAAGTCTCTAAGACCGAAAGAATGAAATTCATTGCGATTAAGACTGAAGATGGCACAATTAAGGGAAAATTGGCTTTTTACTGTCGTATGCTACACGTGAGCCGTCAGGGATTTTATAAATATCTGTCTGTAAAAGACCGTCCGTGGAAATATCAAACGCTTGCGGATACCATGCTTGAAATTCATGCCGAGGATATCTGCAACGACACCTATGGACGTGTACGTATGTTTCAGGCATTAACTCTCAAACAGCCTGAGGGAATTCCAATCCCCAGTGAGCGTACCGTTTATAGGATCATGGAAAAAATCGGTCTTAGTCATCGGCCTAAGCGTAATCCGAAAGGAATTACGAAGGCAGATCGCGAGGCTCGTAAATCCGATGATCTTCTTAAGCGAAATTTTACATCAGAAAAGCCTCTGGAAAAATGCGTGACGGATATCACTGAAATCAAAGCAAAAGATGGAAAACTCTATGTTTCAGCAATCTTTGATTGTTTTGATTCAGCAGTACTGGGTTTGGCAATGGAAACCACGATGAAGGCAACGCTTTGCCAGCATACGGTGGAGAACGCTTTTGTAGCATATCCTGAAATCCGAGGTGCAGTGCTTCACTCTGATCGTGGAACTCAATATACCAGTGAGCTATACCGCAGTACCCTTAGAAAATATGAAATCATCCAAAGCATGAACAGTGCTGGTGGACGATGCCATGATAATGCCCGTTGTGAAAGTATGTGGGCTCGCCTAAAGACAGAACTATTGTATGACCGATACGATAGTGAGAAATTGACTGTATCCGAACTGAAAACTATGATCTGGAGATATTTTATCAGTTATTGGAACAATCGGAGGATTTGTACCACCAACGGCGGTCTTCCGCCCATGATCAAGCGACAGAGATACTATGATTCTCTGCGTATAGCAGCATAGTCCATGATGTCCTTGAGAAAAATGTGTCAACCAATCTTGACAACATCA